>NZ_JBMWDT010000011.1:195505-203513 GCF_049545585.1 Providencia sp. NPDC089933 | reverse complement strand
GTTATCACAAGGCTTCGAGGTTTTCTTCGAGCCGGTTTATCGTGACAACGGATGCGCATTATAGGGAGCCCAGAAAATCTAGCAAGTGTTTTTTTAATATTTCTTTTCAAGTGCTGATTTATTAAACAAATCGTGCAAACCTGCTGCATTTTGTTGATAAAAAGACCTACAGTTTATCAAACTCACTAGCAAATTGGGTAACGTTCTCCCAATTAGTGTATTCAATTTCAGTATTTGGGTCAGTCGGACCATCTGTCATTTTCATTATTAGGCGGATCATAGTTCTATCGAACCATTTATAACGTGGATAAAAGAGGGCTCCAGCAAAAACAGACTTTAATGTTGGCTTCCAAGGGCAAGCTTCTAAAAACTTACGTGTGTATGCGTTTGTTTCTACTGTGTCTTTCCCTTCTTTTCTTGCTGTAAGATTTACAGCAAAGAAGGCTGTGTTCATTGAATTCAATTGGTTTTGGTGAGTAGTCGCAAAACGAAGTAGCTTTTTATTAAAATGACCATAACGAATCGATGCCCCCACCAATACTTTGTCATAAGCCGCCAAATTTAAGCTTTGCTCAGTGTTTAAATCACGAATATCACACTCTCGACCTAATGTCCGTAGCTGCTCAGCCATCTTTAAAATAATTTTTTTTGTTTGCCCATCCGTACTGGAATGTAAAAGTAAATAGCTCATCATCGTTCCTAGATTATTATCATTTCTATATTAGGTTGTACTCAATTACTCACGCCAGAAAGTCGGTGTCAGCAGTACCAATAAAGTAAAGACCTCCAAACGCCCAAATAACATAGTCACAACTAATATCCATTTCCCAGTTGGATTCATAGAGGTAAAGTTGTCAGCAACTGTTCCTAGACCCGGGCCTAAGTTATTTAATGTGGTGGCTATAGCAGAGAAAGCAGAAAACTCATCAACGCCCGTTGCTATCAAAAGTAATAAGCTGACAATAAAAACCAAAGCATATGCGGAGAAAAACCCCCATACCGCTTCTATAATTCTTTCAGGGAGCGCTCTTTGGCCTAACTTAATCGTGTATACCGCATTTGGATGAACCAGACGTTTTAGTTCCCGAGAACCTTGCAAGAAGAGTAACAAAATGCGAATAACTTTTAGCCCGCCCCCAGTTGACCCTGCACACCCACCAACAAATGCCGCACATAATAAAAGCATCGGTAAAAAAAGTGGCCACCCCGAAAAGCTATCTGTTGTAAAACCAGCAGTTGTCGCCATTGATACAACTTGGAAAAATGCCTGATCGAGCGTTTGCCCAAAGCTACCATAAACTGAGTGATACATTAAAACTAAAGTACAGATCACGACTAGAACAAACTGGAAGCTAATAAACATTCTAAATTCAGGGTCACGCCAATAAATGCCAAGGCTACGCCCAGTTAATACAGCGAAGTGTAAACCAAAATTACAGCCAGAGATGAGCAGAAATACCCCAATGATGGTGTTAATTGCTGGGCTATTAAAATAACCTACACTTGCATCATGTGTAGAAAAACCACCAATAGCAATTGTTGAGAAACTATGGGATATAGCATCAAAAACATCCATACCAGCTACCCACAAAGCAACAGCACAAGCAATCGTTAGCAATACATAAATAAGCCATAACGTCTTTGCAGTTTCTGCAATACGTGGGCGCATTTTATTGTCTTTCAAAGGCCCCGGCATTTCCGCTCGATATAACTGCATCCCCCCAACACCCAGTAGAGGCAAGATTGCAACGGCGAGTACAATGATCCCCATACCGCCAAGCCATTGAAGCATTTGCCGATAGAATAATATTGCTTTAGGTAACGAGTCGAGCCCTGTTAGCGTTGTTGCGCCAGTAGTGGTTAACCCCGAAAATGATTCAAAAAAAGCATCAGTAACGGAAAGGTTTGGTCTCTCTGAAAAGATAAAAGGTAATGCCCCAACACTCCCCAGAACAGTCCAAAATAATACGACAATAAGAAAGCCTTCTTTTGCCTTAAGTTCATGACGGCTATTACGCGTAGGTAGCCATAAAAAAAGACCAATCAATAACGCAGTCACAAAAGTCTGGCTAAAGGCTCGCCCTGCGCCATCGCGATAAATTAGCGCCACAATACCTGGTATAACCATGGTAAATGAAAAAATGATGACTAGCAGCCCGACAATACGGGTTATTGCGCGAAAATGCATTCGGCAGATTCCTTGCTAAAGCTGTTTACTATTCCGATTCTGGCGTGAGCGACAAGGCACCACGACTTATATCGCGTAATTTATCATTGACTTCCTGCTGAAGGGTAGCAGGAATTGCAATTTGCAAAGAGACAGCTTCATTATAATCACTGTGTAAAACCACGCCATTCACCTGAATAAGTAGCTGCTCAATTGCATTAACCAATGAGTAATCACATACTAAATTAAACACTTTTTGTGGCACTTTAGTTTGTGTTGGTAAAATTTTCAGTGCTTGCTGTACACCATTACCATAAGCTTTAACTAACCCGCCAGTCCCCAGTTTTATCCCACCAAAATAACGCACAACGACACAAGTGACTTCCCCTAAGTTGCTTCCCAACAGTTGTGCCATAATAGGTTTGCCAGCCGTTCCTGTTGGCTCGCCGTCATCAGAAAAACCTAATTGTTGCGAGTCATCAGGACGCCCAGCAACAAATGCCCAGCAATGATGCCGAGCATCTGGATATTGAGCTTTAACCGATTGGATGTAATCTTTTGCCGCTTCAATACCCTCGGTATGTGCTAAGTACGTAATAAAACGACTTTTTTTAATTTCTTCAGTAAACGAAATCGTTTCTGCTGGTATTAAATAAGGTTTCATTAACGTAAATGTAAGTCTCGAGTCATATTTTCAATTCGGTTAGCGTGGATCACTATATTGTCTTCAATACGAATACCGCCATAAGGTTTAAAGAACTCTATTTTATCCCAATTAAAATGCTGACTATATTCACCATTTCGCCACTCAGCGAGTAAAGATTCAATGAAATACAGACCAGGTTCAATTGTTAATACCATTTTAGGTTCTAATACACGAGTACAGCGCAAGAAAGGATACATTTTCGGAGCAGCAAGGTGAGCCCCGCTGTCGTCTTGCATAAAGCCAGCAGCATCATGCACTTGCAGCCCTAAAGGGTGCCCTAAGCCATGAGGTAAAAATGGTGTTGTTAACCCATTTTCGACCATCGATTCTTCGCTAATACCTTTTATAATATCATGTTTAGCAAGGATTTTTGCGATCCTATGATGCATATCCACGTGATAATCGGTATAACGAACCCCAGCTTTAATTGTATCAATTAATGAAAGCTGTTCGCTATTTACATCCGCCACTAATTCAGCAAATTCATCCTTGCCTTTTGCGGCATAAGTCCTAGTAATATCAGCTGCATAGCCATTGTACTCTGCACCAGCGTCTATCAGAAAACTACGTAATTCATTAGGAACTGTTTGCTGCAACTTGGTGTAATGCAGTACGGCTGCATTTTCATTTAGAGCAACAATATTACCATATGGCACATTGGTATCTCGATGACCAGTAGACTGTAAATAACTGATATTAATATCAAATTCACTCATTTCCGCACGGAATGCTTCAAGTGCTGCAAGGTGCCCATTCACCGCCATTTTTTGTGCTTCACGCATACAGTAAAGCTCATAGTCTGTTTTATATGAACGATGGAAATGGTAATAGTCTAAAACCGGTTTTGGGTTGATATTATGCAAAGAGATGCCTAATGACTCCGCTCTTGCTGTTGCAGAGCCGATATAGGCAATATTGTCTTTTTGGATATTCGCCAGAAACCCTTTGATATCGTCCGCATTCTTTAGGTGGATTAAGTCAATGTCTTTAGTCCAGAAACCATCTGGTAATGGCTCAACGCTATGCCAATAATCAACTGGCGAATAAAACCATAATTTAGGCTTATTTACGCCATCAATGAGTAACCAAGAATGTGGGACATCAGTAACAGGTACCCAAGACTTAAAATGAGGATTAACTTTAAAAGGGTAATCACTATCATCAAGAAAGATGCGTAGGGGTTCACCTGAATGAATCAATATGGCATCTAATTTGCTGCGCTGTAAGACTTGCTGAGTTCTGTATTGTAACGTTTTAATATGTTCAGCGTAGAGTGCAGTCAATTTTTCCATTTCTTTCAACCTTTCAGCATTAATTAGAAAATTCAAGCTTACCACGTTCTGAAATTAACGGATATGCACTCTATTGCAAACCTAACTTAATGTATTGATAAATAATGATAATATCATTTTAATTCATTATTATTTCGCTTAATTGCTGTGACCCGCATTCCATTTTTGTCATTAACCATTTGCAATTAATTAACATTCTGGTCACACTCATTTCATCTGGTCATACCAGATACCATTACCATGTAAAGGAGAGCAGAATGCTTTATCAAAGTGAAACAATCTATATTCAATGGTTGAAAAAAGGGATTGCAGAACTGGTTTTTAACTCACCAGGGCCGATTAATAAATTGGATACCCACACCGTTGCTTCACTTGATGAAGCCGTGACTGTTCTAGAGCAGCAAACCGATCTGCAAGGTGTTATTTTCCGTTCTGATAAACCAGCGTTTATTGTTGGAGCTGATATTAAAGAGTTTTTATCTCTATTTGAGGCATCAAAAGAAACGCTAAGTAATTGGTTACAATATGCCAATACCATTTTTAACCGCATTGAAGATTTGCCAGTTCCTACTATCTGCGCTATCAATGGCTATGCTTTAGGTGGTGGCTGTGAGTGCGTTTTATCCACTGATTTTCGTATCGCATCACCCGACGCTCGAATTGGGCTTCCTGAAACAAAACTTGGTATTATGCCTGGGTTCGGTGGTTCCGTACGTCTGCCTCGTCTAATCGGTTTAGATAGTGCCTTAGAAATTATTACCGCAGGTAAAGATATCAATGCCGCTCAAGCATTAAAATTTGGTCTTATCGACGCTGTTGTTGATACCCAACTCTTACCTCAATCTGCACTGACTATCATTGAATCAGCTATTGCAGGTGCACTAAATTGGCAGAAAAAACGCCAACCAAAACTAGAGCCATTACAATTAAGCCCTATTGAACAAACAATGAGTTTCAATGTGGCAAAAGGAATGGTGTATCAGGCTGCTGGGAAACATTACCCTGCGCCAATGGCTGCTGTAAATACAATTGAAAAAGCAGCAAACTGTGCACGAGATGAAGCATTAAAACATGAAACCGCAGCTTTTGTACCTCTCGCCCATAGTGATGTTGCTCGCGCATTAGTCAGTATTTTTCTGAATGATCAACATGTTAAATCTAATAGCAAAAAACTCTCACAACATGTTAGTACTCCAACGCATGCCGCAGTGCTTGGTGCTGGGATTATGGGTGGAGGCATTGCCTATCAGTCCGCCAGTAGGGGCGTGCCAGTTTTAATGAAGGATATCAATGAGAAATCATTAGAGTTAGGGATTGAGGAAGCACAAAAGCTGTTAAACAAGCAATTTGAAAGAGGGAAAATCACCGCTGCACAAATGGCAACCACATTAGCTGCTATACACCCTTCATTATCCTATTCAGGTATTGAAAGCAGCCAAATCGTCGTTGAAGCTGTTGTTGAAAACCCCAAAATTAAAGCCGCTGTGCTCACTGAGGTAGAATCCCTTATTGCCCCTGATACCTTATTAGCATCAAACACCTCTACCATTCCAATTTCGACACTTGCAAGCTCACTAAAACGCCCAGAAAATTTCTGTGGAATGCATTTCTTCAACCCAGTACACCGTATGCCATTAGTTGAAATTATCAGAGGGAAACAAACATCTGAAGATACTATCGCCAAAGTTGTTGCCTATGCGAATAAAATGGGGAAAACCCCTATTGTCGTTAATGATTGCCCTGGTTTCTTTGTTAACCGAGTCCTTTTCCCTTATTTCGCAGGTTTTAATTTACTTTTGCAAGATGGGGCTGATTTTAGAGAAATAGATAAAATCATGGAGAAAGAATTTGGTTGGCCTATGGGCCCTGCTTATCTTCTCGATGTTGTCGGTATTGATACTGCTTTCCATGCTGAACAAGTCATGGCCGAAGGTTTCCCTGAGCGTATGAGTAAAACAGGCAAAAATGCCATAAGTGTGATGTTTGAACAGCAGCGTTTTGGTCAAAAAAATGGCAAGGGCTTTTATCTATATGAAAAAGATAAAAAAGGTAAGCCGAAAAAAGTTAATGACCCTCATACAGATGAACTACTCGCTTCTATTTGCTCAACAAAACGTTCTTTTACCAAAGAAGAAATTATTGCTCGAATGATGATCCCAATGGTCAATGAAGTTGTCCGTTGTTTAGAAGAAGGCATTATTCAGAGCCCATCAGATGCAGATATTGCTCTCGTGTATGGTCTAGGGTTCCCACCATTTAGAGGTGGCGCATTCTGCTACTTAGATACTTTGGGTAGCCAGTCTTATTTCAAAACAGCAGAATCTTTAGAGCATTTAAGCCCTCTTTATCAGGCACCTGAAGGTTTAAAAGAAAAAGCAGTTACTAATGCTAGATATTACCCACAACCACCTGTTGTGGCCGTTGATGTCAAAAAAGTTGCGAGGGGTTAATTTTATGGAAAATGTCGTCATTATTGATGGAATACGTACACCAATGGGCCGTTCAAAAGGTGGGGTATTTCGCCATGTCAGGGCTGAAGACCTATCTGCGCACCTTATGAATGCTATTTTTGAACGCAATCCAAATGCAAGTAAAAAACAGTTAGATGACATCATATGGGGTTGTGTCCAACAAACCTTAGAACAAGGGTTTAATATTGCCAAGAATGCGGCATTGCTCACGGATATACCTCACACTGTTCCAGCTGTGACTGTTAATCGCCTTTGTGGTTCATCAATGCAAGCAATACATGATGCTAGCCGACTCATCATGACAGGCGATGCAAACTCAGTATTAATTGGTGGCGTCGAGCATATGGGGCATGTCCCCATGACTCATGGTATAGATTTCAACTCTAAACTGACGTTACGAGTTGCCAAAGCCGCAGGCGCAATGGGCCTTACCGCTGAAATGCTAGCAAAAATGTACAAAATTAGCCGTGAAGAACAAGATGCATTTGCCTTGAGATCTCACCAACTTGCTGCTTTAGCAACAGAAAATGGGAAATTTAGTAATGAAATTGTCCCTATTAGCGGGCATGACGCTAATGGTAATCTTATTTCTGTAAATTATGATGAGGTCATCCGCTTTGATGCTAGCCTTCAGGGCCTAGCTGCTCTAAGACCAGCATTTGACCCGGTCAGTGGTACAGTCACGGCAGGGAACTCATCAGCCCTATCTGATGGGGCATCCGCAATGCTGCTAACGAGTGAAAGCTATGCTAGCCAGCAAGGGATTAAGCCACGAGCTAGAGTACGAGCAATGGCAGTAGTTGGCTGTGATCCATCAATAATGGGTTATGGGCCAGTACCAGCAAGCGAACTTGCATTAAAACGCGCTGGGTTGTCTTTAAATGATATTGATATTATTGAACTAAATGAAGCTTTTGCAGCTCAATCAATAGCCTGCATGAAAGGTTTAAAATTATCAGAGAATCAATTAGACGAAAAAGTAAATCTTAGTGGAGGTGCTATCGCCCTCGGTCATCCATTAGGGTGCTCAGGTGCAAGGATCACCACCGCTTTACTTAATCAATTAGAGCTTAAAGATAAACAGTTTGGTTTAGCAACTATGTGTATCGGATTTGGTCAAGGTATCGCCACTATTATTGAACGTGTTTAGCCGTAATTTTCACAAACATTGCATTTTGTCGATGTTCCCGCCTAGTCAGGGGCGGGTTTTTTTTGCCTTTTTCTAACCAAATAGCCTCTCATAGTTTAGGTTACCAATAGGCGGCAACTGAATGATACCCTAGGGGCATACATAAGTATGTGACTAGGACGAATGAGCAAAGCTAGCCCCCCTACAATTTGAAACTAACCTGATTTCATGCAGATACCAGAC
>NZ_JBMWDT010000011.1:147795-195408 GCF_049545585.1 Providencia sp. NPDC089933 | reverse complement strand
AACTAACCTGATTTCATGCAGATACCAGACGAGTTTAACCCTCATAGTTCAGATTGTAGGTAGGCGGCAAGTGAATAAGACCCTAGGAGCATACATAAGTATGTGACTAGGGCGAATGAGCGAAGCCAACACCCCTACAATTTGAACTAGGACGGGTTAAATGAATTCGTAAGCATCACCGAACAACTGCTCGGCCCTAGCATTGCGTTCATTACAGAAACGATCCCTAGCAATTTTCGCCATTTCAAAACGCCCTGCAATATAGATATCATGACTGGATAAATCACCGAAATCTTCTAACACTGCGCTGAGAACAGTGCCTGTTCTACCACGCCATAATTCATCAGGTTGCTCTACAACAGGGGTGATTTTCAAATTAGGGTAGCTTTCACTCAGTGCTTGTAATTCACCAAGGTCATACAGGTGCTCCAACTGACGCCCTCCCCAATAGAAAGTAATGTCACGATTAGGATTTTCAGCTAATGCAGCAAGCAGTACTGAGTGGGTATAAGAGAACCCTGTCCCCCCTGCAATTAAAATCATGCCATTGCTGCTGTTTTCGCGAAACCAAGCTTTACCGTGAGGAATATCAATATCGATGCGTTTTTGTTCTAAAATCCTGTCCATAACAGCCATAGCATACAGGTTGATTTCAGAAGCTCCGATATGTAATTCAATCGTTTCTTTATTTTTTGGGGTAGAAGCCATTGAAAATGGTCGTTTGTCTCTTTCGTCCATTACGACCATTAAATATTGACCTGCTTTAAAATGAAAAGGACCATCTGGCAACAATATAACCCGATAAACCGTATCCGTAATCGATTCGACAGATGTAACTTTACAGCTTAGAGTTGCCATGGTTCCCCTCTTATTTTTCAAAAATATTTAATTGTTCCCAAATGTCATCAATACGGGATTTTACGTTATCTGTCATAACAATAGGACGTCCCCATTCGCGATCCGTTTCACCTGGCCACTTATTGGTTGCATCAAGCCCCATTTTTGAACCTAACCCTGATACAGGTGAAGCAAAATCTAAGTAGTCTATCGGCGTATTTTCCATCATAACGGTATCACGGGCAGGGTCCATTCGGGTTGTAATTGCCCAGATAACATCTTTCCAATCACGCGCATTAATATCATCATCACAAACAATAACAAATTTAGTGTACATGAATTGGCGCAGGTATGACCAGACTCCCATCATTACTCTTTTTGCATGCCCCGCATATTGTTTTTTCATTGTTACGACAGCAAGCCGGTATGAACAACCTTCAGGTGGAAGGTAAAAATCGACAATTTCTGGAAATTGCTTTTGTAGGATAGGTACTAAAACTTCATTTAAGGCTTCACCAAGTACCGCTGGTTCATCAGGTGGCCGCCCTGTATAAGTTGAATGATAAATTGCATCGCGGCGCTGAGTCACATGAGTAATAGTAAACACAGGGAAGTTATCTATCTCATTATAATAACCTGTGTGGTCACCATAAGGCCCTTCAGGTGCCATTTCACCCGGTTCAATATAGCCCTCAAGAATAATTTCGGCACCCG
This sequence comes from Providencia sp. NPDC089933, assembly GCF_049545585.1. Classification (NCBI taxonomy): domain Bacteria; kingdom Pseudomonadati; phylum Pseudomonadota; class Gammaproteobacteria; order Enterobacterales; family Morganellaceae; genus Providencia; species Providencia sp. NPDC089933. Next base: position 193,857 of record NZ_JBMWDT010000011.1, on the reverse strand, counting down.
CCGGAACTTCGAGGTCATTAGATATACATTTTACGACCTCTGATTTATTACCACGTAATAAGCCTGCAAATGCATATTCTGATAACGTGTCAGGCACAGGGGTTACCGCCCCTAAAATTGTTGCCGGGTCAGCCCCCAATGCTACGGCTACCGGAAATTTTTCACCTGGATGAGCTTGGCACCATTCTTGAAAATCAAGAGCACCACCGCGATGAGACAACCAACGCATGATAACTTTGTTTTTACTAAGTACTTGCTGGCGATAAATACCTAAGTTTTGCCTTTCTTTATATGGCCCTTTGGTGACAGTTAGCCCCCATGTTATTAACGGTGCCGCATCTTCTGGCCAACAATGCATAACGGGTATTTTGGTGATGTCTACGTCATCACCGGCCCAAATTTGTTCCTGACAAGGCGCTGAACTTAAGCGCTTTGCTGGCATATTCAATACTTGTTTGAATTTTGGTAGCTTATCAAAAAGGTCACGAAAACCTTTCGGAGGATCAGGCTCTTTTAAAAATGCGAGCAATTTACCTACATCATGTAAGGCTTTGATATCTTCTTGCCCCATCCCCATAGCAACGCGTTTTGTCGTCCCAAACAAGTTGCATAGGACAGGCATGTTATAACCTTTGGGATTTTCAAATAATAGGGCCGGTCCCCCTGCTCTTAGTGTACGATCTGCAATTTCAGTCATTTCCAAGTAGGGATCGACTTCCATTGTAATACGTTTTAGTTCGCCCTGCTTTTCAAGCTGCGCGATGAAATCTCTAAGGTCACGATATTTCATTATCTTCTTTTACTGTTACAGAGGGAGTCCCATTATAAGACGTCCGGCCAAGGTTACAAGTTACTGCCTAAAACACTTAATAATCAATCTTTTTCTGGTCAAGTATACCATTTTACTGGCAATCAAAAGGGACTAATTTTTCTAATAATAATGTATCAAACTGCTCTGAGAATGTTTTGTTGTGCTGAAATAGTTTAAAACCTTGATCTTTTCCACTGAAATAATGAAGTTCATTACCTTTGATCTGCATCCCACTCCCTTCTCGCAGAGCAACAACAACCTCATGAGGATTAATTACACAAAATTCTTGCAACCTTTCATCACGCGTTTCGCCCATGTGCCCAGAAATATGAGCATCAATATAATGGGGGTTGATTTGTAAAGGGAATAACCCTAGAGAAGGCATAATTACAGCATTACTTACGGGCATATCATTAGTAGTACGAATACTTGGAGTCGCAACGTTACACCCCGCACTCCAACCTATGTAAGGGACTCCTCGTTCTTTAACAGCGCGCTGAATAGCAACAACCAAGCCATTTTCATGTAAACACTTGTTGAGCCACCAAGTGTTGCCACCACTCACTAAGATACACTCAGCTTGTTCAATCGCCTCTACTGGGCTCGCAAAATGCTCAATGGAAGTAACATTTATCCCTAAAGCTTCCGATAGTTGCTCTGCTCTTTCATCATGTGAGCCACGAAGGATCGCATAAGGAACTAAAACAGCTGACTTTACATTTTTACGTGTAATCATTTCTTTGATACGAGGTAGAGCATAGCTTAGCCATACAGGGTTACCTGGCAGCTTACCATTACTCAACAAAAAGATATCCATCATGTCTCCTACTGATTTGCTTTTTATATTACAGTTACCTAAAGTCCATATTCGATTAATATAAGCTTCAGAATACCAATAATATTGTGCTGCTACTCAATAGTCACACTGTTATGTCGTAATTTGTTATCATAAACATAATTTTGTCATGCGAGATTCGAAAAATGGAAAAGTGGTATCTGCTTTATTGCAAACGAGGGCAAATTGAGCGTGCTATTGAGCATCTAAATAGGCAGAGTGTTATCTGTATGACGCCCATGACAGAAATGGAAAAAGTGGTCAGAGGAAAAAGAACTAAGGTGCAAGAAGCTTTATTCCCTAATTACTTGTTCGTAAAGTTTGATCACAACGAAATTCATACTACGACTATCCAATCAACTCGTGGGGTCAGCCATTTTATTCGGTTTGGCCAATTACCCGCTGAAGTCCCTGATGAAATCATTAAGTTATTACAACAAAACCCTATTAGTCATTCCATAGCCCCTGATATGCCAAAACATGGAGATCAAGTCACAATTACTGAGGGTGTTTTTGCGGGAGTTCAAGCTATCTTTGATGAGCCAAATGGAGAATATCGTTCAATTCTTCTACTGAATATATTGAACAAAAGTGTCCCTAAAATTGTTGATAATACTCAATTTAAAAAATCAACTGACTAAAAATCGTGCTCATAAAAAACCCTTCAACAATGAAGGGTTCTCTATGGGCTGTCATTAAGCCTAATATGACCTAAAACCTACTTACGACTCTTCTTCCTCAGTACCTTCTTCTTGTCGACCTCGACCTTTGCCGACATAAAAGTTAGACAGTAATACCCCCAACTCGAATAGCAAATACATTGGGACTGCTAGTAAAGTCTGAGAAAGGACATCTGGTGGGGTTAAAAACATCCCTACAACAAATGCCCCAACCAAAATATATGGACGTTTACGTTTTAATGATTCAGGTGTAGTTACCCCAGTCCAACACAGTAAAATAATTGCAATTGGTACCTCAAATGCAGCACCAAAAGCCATAAATAATGTCATGACAAAACTAAGATATTTACTGATGTCCGGAATAAAGTTAACGCTGTCTGGTGTTGTTTTTACAAAAAAGCCAAAAGCTAATGGGAAAACAACAAAGTAAGCAAATGCCATCCCTAAATAAAACAAAAAGCTACTTGAAACAAGCAAAGGCAACATGAGTTTGCGTTCATGCTTGTATAAGGCCGGCGCTATAAATGCCCAAATTTGATAGAGAATAACTGGTATCGATACAAAAACCGAAACCATCATCGTCAGTTTAATAGGGGTAAAGAAAGTTGACGCCACATCCGTCGCACTCATTTGAGAGCCCACTGGCAACTTATCAATCAAAGGGGCTGCTACCAGCCGGTAAATATCATTTGAAAAATAAGCGAGCGCAGCAAAAACGATCAAAACTGTAATTAAACAGTTCATTAGCCGTTTACGGAGTTCAATGAGGTGGCTAATAAGTGGTTGTGTATCATTTACAGCCATGTGTTATTTTTCACTTTCAGTTTGATTAGAGTTCTTTACTTTAGCATCGAGCGGCTCAGCCGTTTTCACTGTTGTAGGAGCTTCAGGTGTTTTATCCTCAACAACCGCTGCCATCTTAGCTGCATGCTCAGGGTCAGGATCTGATTCTTGGGCCTCTGGGGCCTTGTTTTCAGCATCCTTAACAGCACTATCATAACTGTCAGTGATCTCTTTTGCTTTATTTAACTCTGTTTCGATATCGCTGGTTGTTGCTTGATAGCCGCTTTTCAATGACTGTGCTGCTGTACGCAGCTCTTCCATGGACTGCTTAAGTTCCGGGGAAAGCGCTTCTAAGTTAGCTTTCTCTTCTACTTTCTTCAGAGTGTCTTGCAGCTCTTGTAATTTCAGCTCTTGTGATAACTCATTTTGTACATTCGCTGCCATTGAACGCATAGCACGTATCCACCCAGCGACAGTTCTCACTGCCACTGGTAAGCGCTCAGGACCTAAGACTACAAGACCAATAACTGTAACAAGCAACAGCTCACTAAAACCTATGTCAAACACGGTTTAACCCTGCTCTTTGTTTTTGCTCTCAACTGGGCTTTCTTTTTTTTCAGAAGCCTGTTGTTCAGTAATGTTCTTAGTCGCAAAGTCGGCATCTTGCTTATCTTGCTCAACTTTTGCCTTTTCATCATCACTCATCGCTTTCTTGAAACCTTTAAGTGATTCACCTAAATCAGAACCTAATGAACGTAATTTTTTGGTGCCGAAAATTAAAATAATAAGCAAAGCAATGATGATTAGTTGCCAAGGACTACCGAAAGCAGCCATTGCAATAGTTGATTCCATTGTTAATACCTCTATAGTTTTGGGATCAATTGTTGTTATATCTATTATATACAACCAACACTAAATACGGAAATGTTCACAGCCTTATAAACTTGTCGCAAAACAAAGTTTACTTAATTATCGCCCGCTTTACACCAACCAATTACCCAAGATAGGGCACCCGCCGCCATAAATACGACCGCAAGCCGTGTAAAATCAGAAATAAAAAATAAGCTACCACACAAAATAAAAGTCGCCCCCACACCTAGAAGATAATGGGATTTACGCTGTTTATTGCGCTGACTTTTCAACTGTTGTGTTAACTGGTCTATATTCGATTGTAAAAACTTATGTTGTCGCAATGCGCCATATATTAAATCAGGAATTTCAGGCATCTTTTCTGCCCAGTAAGGCGCTTTTTCTTTCAATGCCTGAGTAATGGCGGGTAGCCCCACTTGGCTGTGAACCCAATCTTCTAAGAATGGTTTTGCCGTTTTCCACAAGTCAAGCTGAGGGTATAACTGACGCCCAAGCCCTTCCACATACAGTAATGTTTTCTGTAATAATACCAACTGTGGTTGTACTTCCATATTGAAACGACGTGCAGTATTAAACAAGTTTAATAAAACATGCCCAAATGAAATTTCGGCCAATGGTTTTTCAAAAATAGGTTCACAAACTGTACGAATAGCAAACTCAAAATCTTCCACATTTGTATCAAGAGGCACCCATCCTGAATCAACATGTAGTTCAGCAACCTTGCGGTAGTCACGGTTGAAAAAGGCAATAAAGTTTTCTGCAAGATACCGTTTGTCTTCTTTATTTAGTGAACCCACTATCCCGCAATCGATACCAATGTACAGGGGGTCTTCAGGGTGCTCATAGCTAACGAAGATATTTCCGGGATGCATATCTGCATGGAAGAAACTGTCTCGAAAAACTTGGGTGAAAAAAACCTTTACCCCCCGCTCTGCTAGCAGCTTCATATTTGTACCCTGAGCTTTTAGCGCTGTAATATCTGATACGGGGATGCCATAAATACGTTCCATGACCATAACGTTTTCACGGCAATAGTCTGGGTAAACTTCGGGAATGTAAAGCATGGAGCTATTTTCAAAATTACGGCGTAGCTGGATCGCATTGGCCGATTCACGTAGTAGGTTTAGCTCATCAATTAACGTTTTTTCATATTCACGCACTACTTCTTTGGGCCGTAAACGCCTACCATCAGGTAGTAAAGGAACCCAGTTAGCAATACGGTACATCAACTTAATATCGGCTTTAATGATAGGCAGAATATCAGGGCGAATTACCTTGATAACAACATCTTTGCCATTTTCTTTTAGCGTCGCAGTGTGAACCTGAGCAATTGAAGCTGAAGCTAAGGCTTGCTCATCAAAGTCATCAAACCACTGTTCTAGCGGCCCACCAAGAGAATCCTCAATGTAACCTCGGGCTAATTTCCCATCAAAACTAGCGACTTTATCTTGTAGCAATGAAAGTTGGTCTGCGATTGCTGGCGGGAAAAGGTCACGACGGGTTGATAACATTTGCCCAAACTTGATCCATACGGGCCCTAGCTCTTGTAATGCAAGGCGAAGCCTTTCGCCTAATGGCCTATCTTTGTGCTGATTTCTAATCCAAAAAAAACCTAAACGCCCAATTCTTAGCGGTAACGTAAGCTTAATTTTGGGGATTAACTCATCTAGTCCATAAGAGAGAAAAACCCGAATAATGAAGTAAAGTCGTTTTATTTCACCGGGTGTCATTCTTCTCCTCCAACAGACTTAACCTTTGTTCGAGCGTATTAATTGAATGTTCTACTTCCTCAACTTTGTCATTAAAATGAGCAAGTTCGAGTTGGCTAGGTGCCATTTTCCATTCTTCAATTAATGCGTCTTTCACATACGTTTTTTGCCTTTTAACTAAGTGAGATGCGAAGCAAACGCCTTTATTCAAGAGTTTACTAAGCCCTTCAGCAGCGACATCACCAATATAAGGTGAAAGATAATGTGCCGGGTTCCAAATTGCTAAATCGAGCAATGAGGACCAATGCTGAACAATCTGCATATCCCCTTCAATCACGATGTCACCACGATTGATTAGCTGAGATAACTGCTGTTTATCTTTCAATTTAATTAAAGTAAATAATGATGTTTTAATTGTACAGTCTGCGGGTTCAACCCATTCGCTTAATACATCAACATGATTTTCAGCAAAAATAAGTGTTAGCGTTTTATTGAGTTCTTTAAGCTCAATAGCCATCACTTTGCCTGCTAAACGTACCCTAGCAGGCTGTAATACTTTTTCTTTGAACAACATATGGTTAAGTGAGGTTTCCATCAATGCTGTTATCAAAGAGTACAAAACTGTATTTTGATTTTCGGTATGTGTTGATGGTGCTTCCATCTTAGAATTTAAACCCTTTATGCAATGCAACAATCCCACCAGTCATATTGGTATAAGAGACTTGCTCAAACCCGGCGTTTTCCATCATCCCTTTAAGTGTTTCTTGGTTAGGGTGCATACGAATGGATTCCGCTAAATAACGGTAGCTTTCTGGGTCGTTCACAATTGCCTGACCAATACGAGGCAATATGTGAAATGAATACGCATCATACGCTTTATTCAATGGCTCAATAATAGGCTTTGAAAATTCTAATACTAATAGACGCCCACCCGGTTTTAGAACACGAAACATCGAACGCAGTGCTTTGTCTTTATCCGTAACGTTACGCAAACCAAAAGAGATAGTAATGCAATCGAAGTGGTCATCTGGAAATGGAAGTTCTTCAGCATTAGCTTGAACATAATTTACATTACCAACAATGCCAAGATCACGTAATTTTTCGCGCCCCATCTTCAACATTGAGTCATTGATATCAGCAAGTATGACTTCACCTTTTTCGCCCACAAGACGCGAAAACTTAGCGGTTAAGTCACCTGTTCCACCAGCAAGGTCAAGTACACGCTGATTACGGCGGACACCACTTGCTTCAATAGTAAAACGTTTCCAGATACGATGAATACCAAATGACATTAAGTCATTCATTAAGTCATACTTTGATGCTACAGAGTGAAAAACATTCGCTACTAGACCGGCTTTATCTTCTTTGCCGACAGTACGGAAACCAAAATCAATGGTTTCTTTAGTTGGTTCAGTCATTTCTCTTATGCCTGCTGATAGTTCAAACTTTTGTTAGAAGTGTAACAGTCTTTGAGGTAAAACCCTATCAGAAGTCTAAGATTCCGCACAATTAGATGCCTCTGAGCGCTCAATAAGTTGAGGCGCGATAGGTTGTTTAATTTCTACCCCTAGCTCTTTAAAACTTTCCGCCTGACTAATTAAATTACCTCGCCCTTGTGCAAGACGTTTCATTGCCGACAGGTAAGTATTATTCGCTTTATCAAGACTGGAGCCTAAAACCTGCATATCATCCACAAACAAGCGTAGTTTGTCATACATTTTTGCAGCTCTTTCTGCAATTTCTTGGGCATTTTGCCCTTGTCGCTCATAGCGCCAAATATTATTGATAGTTCGCACAGCCACTAATAACGTGGACGGGCAAACCAACATGATATTCTGTTTTATTCCTTCATCAAGTAGTTCAGGAGCTTCCTTTAAAGCAAGCAAATACGCAGGTTCAATAGGAATAAACATTAGAACATAGTCTAAAGAGCGTATTCCGGGTAACTGATGGTAATCCTTTCGGCTCAACATACGCATATGGTTGCGTATGGATGCAACATGATTTTTTAGCGCTTGTTGTTGTTCGTGCGGGTCTTCGCTATTGAAATAATGTTCATAGGAAACCAATGACATTTTTGCATCAACAACCACATCTTTACCTTCAGGAAGATGAATAATAACATCGGGTTGATAGCGAGTATTATAACCTGTATTGACACTGACTTGGGTTTCAAACTCGCTTCCCTCCCGCAGACCGGAAACCTCAAGAATGCGAGTGAGGATAGTTTCCCCCCAATTACCTTGAATTTTATTATCCCCTTTAAGTGCCCGGGTTAAGTTAACAGCTTCTTTGGTCATCTGATTGTTAAGCTGCTGCAACTGCCTTATTTCATACGCTAAGGTATGCCTTTCTTTCGCTTCTTCACCAAAACTTTGTTGAACTTGTTGGCGAAAACCTTCTAGTTGTTCACGAAAAGGCGATAACATTGCCAATAAACTTTTTTGTTGCTGTTCCGACGCCCTACGTTCATTTTGTTCAAAAATACGGTTTGCTAAATTTTCAAACTGCGCAGTCAATCGTTGTTCACTGTTTTGTAAAATACGTTGTTTTTCTTCATTTGCGAGCTGATTTTGTTCAAAACGGGTAATGACTTCACGAAGTTCGGCTTCTTGTTCCCGATTGATATCCCGTTGTGTGCGCAATTCTTGGTCAAGCCTGTCGTACTCTGCTTTCCATTGAGCAAGATGAATACTTTTTTCGTCACTTGCCGCCAATTGCCGATTGATTTGTTGTAGCTCTTGATCTTTGTGAGCTATTTTTTGAGCAATAGAAAACCACGTTGCTAAGCCACCCACTAAAATGCCACTCAACACACCAATAACTGCATATAAAAGAGAGGTATCCACGATTACACCCTTACTTTACAAAACCCAGTGTAAGGTAATTGGATACTGTATAAGTGTCCAGAGGTAATTACATATACTGAGAAAATTTTGCGAAGCATTTCGCAAGCTTTGCTTAGCCTACCCAACTTGCAAACCACTTCAGACCGAGTGCACCCGGTGCCAAAATGCCAAATGCCCAGATCATCGCAGAAGCAATATTTGCCAGTTGAAAATGACGCTGTGGCATCGCGCAAATCCCTGCCACAAGGGGAACAACCGCACGTAGAGGGCCAAAAAATCGCCCAAAGAAAATCCCCCATACCCCCCAGCGGTCAAAAAAACGATGCCCTTTATCTATCATTTGCGGGTTACGGGAAATCGGCCACATTTTGCGAACATTCTCTTTATAATGAAAACCAAACCAATAAGAGAGCCAATCCCCAAAAAATGCCCCTAAAGCGGCAGCAAGCCATATTGGCCAAAATGTAATATTACTTTCACCAATTAAAGCGCCTAACCCTAATAAAATGACTGTTGCAGGTAAAAGTAGTGATAAAAATGCTAATGACTCACCAAACGCGAGAAAGAAAATAATAGGAAGAGCCCATATTTCATTTTCACGAGTAAAGTCGGTTACAAGGGTAACGATTTCATTAAGCGTCAAAGCAATCCCCTATCATCATTGATTTACTTTATTACAGTAACGAAAATGTGATAAATCAAGGTTAAACGAAGCAAAAAATCCTTATCAATTAACCGAGTTATGGAATTTATAAGGCGCAATTTCCACAACTCGTCGTCACTTAAGATAGATCAATCAAGAAAATGACTTTGCAGTGCTTCCCGCTGGCCAGCCCCCAATCCAAAATCTTTCTCTAGCCATTTATCAACATTGCCATAGTGACTTTCAATACTCTTTAAGGCAGTCATTAGAAAGTCTTCGCGCACGGAATAAACATACTCAAACTTTTTAACGATGTTTTCATTCATCGTTTTTGCATGCTCTGCTAAAAGATGTTTGCGATAAGGTGCTAGTGTTTCGTTGGTCAATAAATAATCTTCCATAACGGTTTCCAAATCGGCCCCGAGCGCAAAGAGGACTAATGCTGAACCAACGCCGGTACGGTCTTTCCCGACAGCGCAATGTTGGACTATTCCACCTTTCTCTGGTTGTTGCAGTAAGTTCACCAGTTGATGATAAGCTGGGTTATTCAACGGTAATAATTCATACAGACGGAACATAAAAGCTTGTGGGTCAAATTGTTCTAATATTTCTGGGGTCAGTTTATCTAAGTTAGCCGAAACCTCCTTAGCTAAAGGATTCGCTGGCGCATGAATATAATGAGCCCCTTCCCAGATCACATCAGGCTTATCTAAAATTTCAGCTTCATCACGGTAATCAATAATTTGAAAAAGATTTTGTGAATGTAAAACGGATTCATCTTCTTGAGTTAAGCGGTCTAATGACCCCGAACGAAATAGCATACCAGGTTTAATTTTGCTGCCATTAGGAAGTTTTTTCCCGCCAAGATCGCGGAAGTTAATCCCCCCTTTAAGAGGAAGTACTGAAGGGTGAAGATAAGGTGTTGTCGACATAATAATTCCTTTTAGCCCCACAGCTTTTATTCAGTTCACAAAAATAAATGCATCCTGAATAATTTGAGGGCACATAATATTGATAATTGTTTTTATGACAATAACAGATCTACGAAATAAGGGGGATCAGATTATTCACTGTAAATTGTTAGCAATTACTAAATTTATAGGAAAAATATAAATGAGGGAATACAGGAAGAAAGTGCGGAGACTAAGCTCGCCTACTTTACATCCACAACCGAGTGAAATTTCAGTAAGCGAGCCAGTAAATTATTGACTATAGCAGACGACGAGCAGCCTCAACGACAATGCTTAGTACGTTACCTTCCGTTTTTTTCAGTAACGCTTCGTTTGGAATTTCTTGCTGGGTCCGGTTAACAATAACGCCTGCAACCATACCTGCACGTAAGCCTTTGCTACTGGAACACATAGTGAGCAATGTCGCCGATTCCATTTCATAGTTCATTACCCCCATGTCCTGCCACTCTTTCATTGAACCTCTGAAATGGCGCATAACACGGCCGGTATAAGTATCGTAACGCTCTTGGCCTGGGTAGAAGGTATCTGAAGAAGCCGTCACCCCAACATGTACTGTCGCACCTGCATCTTTTGCCGCAGCGTAAAGAGCATTAGTACAATTAAAATCTGCAACTGCTGGATATTCTAATGGCGCAAAGTGTTGGCTAGCACCGTCTAAGCGTACTGCACCTGTTGTGACTAACACATCACCAACATTAATATCTTCTTGGATTGCGCCTGTTGTACCAATACGTAAGAAAGTACGAATGCCTAGCTGAGCGAGTTCTTCAACCGCAATAGATGTTGACGGGCCGCCAATACCTGTTGAGCACACAATAACCGCTTTTCCATCGAGCTCACCACGCCAAGAGGTATATTCACGCAATGATGCAAGGTGTACAGGGTTATCCATCAGACGTGCAATTTTTTCAACACGGTTAGGGTCCCCAGGAACAATCGCTACAGTTGCACCCTGTAAGTCACTTTTCTTTAAACCTAAGTGGAAAACGTCAGACATTTCAAACTCCTTTACACAATGGCATCATTAAATCAGTCATCACTGATTAATCGTAACTAGTAATATAGCGAGAAAACCATTAACTTTTAGTGATAAGCGTCACTTTTAATGAAAACAATAAAAACTTGATTTCATTATTTAGTGACATTTATCACAAATTAACATTTGCGCTATGTCTATTTAAAATCCGTTGATACCAGTATAGATGAAAGTTTGTCATAACCACAAAAAGCGCCCCTAATAGCTGGGCGCTTTGATTATTTGGCAGAACTAAAAATAATAACGCTATGTTAGAGAACTACATCAAGGATAAGGACACCAACTAAACCTATACCCCACGCAATAGTGGTAGGGATAGACCAAACAATAATTTGTTGTTTAACGTCCTTTATTCCCATCATTCTGTTCACAACCCAATATAGGCTGTCGTTGAAATAACCGAAGAACAGAGACCCCATTGTTGCCGCTTGCGCCGCAACTAATAAGTTAATATCGGGTATTTGGCTAATGATCGGCGCAGAAATAGATGCTGCTGTGATCATTGCAACTGTACCAGAGCCTTGGATCAAACGAACCAATGTCGCGATAATAAACGGAATTAATACAGGTGTAATAGGCAAGTTAGCAACATGCTCAGCAAGAATGTTCCCTGTTCCGCTATCACGTAACACCGCACCTAATGCACCACCAGCACCAGTAACTAATAGGATGATCCCCGCCGATTGCAAGCCTTCTTCCATACGGTCAATGACTTCTTCTTTCGTTGCTTTTGGCATTAATGTGTATACAGAGATCAATACACTTATTGATAAAGCAATAATCGGCGCACCTAAGAATTCAAAAGTCTGGAAATACCAATTGCCTTCCATACCTTGGAATGGTGCTGTTTTCAAAATCAAGCCATTAATTGCATTAATAAAGATCAGCAAAATTGGCGTGATAATCGGTAATAATGATAAAAATAAGCTTGGTAATGGTTTATTTGCTTTTTCTTCCATGTAACGGGCATGAACTTCTTTTAAATCTTCGCTGCCCGTTTCATCTGGCATAAACTCAGGATATTTAGTGCCTAACCATTTTGCGTAAAAAACAATACCAATAACACAGGGGAGAGCAAGGCTCATCCCAGCAAGGATCATCGCCCCGACATCAACACCGAAAATACCTGCAACGCCTAAAGGACCTGGTGTTGGCGGAACAGTATGGTGTGTAACAACGAGCCCACCAGCAAGTGCAACTCCTAATGTTAAGATGCTGCGCTTACCGTTTTTTGCCAGTGCTTTTGCCAATGGATATAAGATGACGAAAGCAGAATCAACAAAGATAGGGATACTGACAATATAACCAGTAATTGCCAATGCCCACTCTTCGCGTTTTTTACCTAACCATTTGATAAAGCTATAGGCTATCTGTTCAGCGGCACCGGAAACTTCCAATACCCTTCCCATCATTACCCCGAGTCCGATAACAATACCAATGCTACCGAGTGTTGACCCAAAGCCTTTCGTAATTACTGTCACTGTCTCTGCTGCTGTCAATCCACCAGAAATACCTGCGATTGCAGCAGCAATTAGCATCGCTAACAGCGCATGAACACGCGTTCGTAATACTAAAAAGATCAGGACAAATATGGCCACCGCGAGGCCAATAACAGGAATATAGGACATAGTTTATCTCCTACTTGGATGCGCCATGGTGAGTGATAAACGAGCGTATCGCATCACTGAAAGAGCCATCTGCACGGAAGCCAAGTTCCAAAGCACGGCTGATATCAAATTTACCCGGCCAGCTAGCCACAATACGATTAATAGCTTCATCTGGTTCAAATCGGATAAGATCAACAGCGTCTTGCCCTGCAACTTCACGCAGTGCATCAATCATGCCTTGTACAGTAACGGTGATCCCCGGTAGATTGACTGTGCGCGATTTACCAAATTTTTCTGCTGGAATACTGACAGCATGGATAAAATTATTGATAACTGTTTCAGGGCTGGATAACCATAAAGCGAGATCAGGAGAGACAGGGCAAACACTTTCAATCCCATTTAATGGCTCACGAATAATGCCACTCGCGAATGAAGAAGCGGCTTTATTTGGCACACCTGGACGGATACTAATGGTTGGTAAACGCATAACACGCCCATCCACATAACCTTTACGTGAATAATCATTGACCATCAGCTCGCACATGGCTTTTTGGGCGCCATAAGAAGATTGAGGATTAACCACACATAAATCAGTGATCACCTCAGGTAATTCTCCACCGAACACTGCTAGCGAACTGGTGAACATAAATTTGATTGCTGGGTTTTTGGCACGTGCAACTTCCAATAATTGGCGAGTTGCTTCGAAGTTAACCTTCATACCCAAGTCAAAATCACTTTCAGCGTGGCTACTGACGATAGCTGCTAGGTGGAAAACCACATCAGTTTGCGCATCAATCAGTTTATCGGCCGCACCTGGCTGTGTTAAATCTAACGCAACACAACTGACTCGTGCATCCTCAATGGGTGCTGTAGGGCACTGAATATCGGCTAAAACAAGGTGGTCAAAATTTAAGCCCTGAGTATTTTTAAGCAAAGCAGCGGCTAGCTGCTGGCCCAGAAAGCCTGCGCCACCAGTAATAATAACTTTCATTGTAATTCTCCTTGCTATAGCCTTTTAACTGGCTATGCAGTTCTAGGTAAGATTATTTATGTTTTATGTCTTGATTAAATGAAGTTTTATGTTTTGTTCTGTTATCCGTTGCACGACATCCGTTGGCAGTTGGTCATCGCAAATAATGTCGTGCAATTGATTCAATGGACAAACACGGAACATGCCATATTTGCCGAACTTACTACTATCTGAAACCAGCACGCAACGGCGAGCAACATCAAGTAGAGTCTGTTTTATCTGAACTTTTTCTTCATGTGGGGTCGAAACCCCATGCTGTATATCCCATGAACTCGTACTGATAAACGCAATGTCCACATTTAACGTTTGCAGCATCATTGCCGCGGTATTGCCTACGCAAGAATGGTTACGTTTATCGACCTGCCCCCCGGTGTGATACAGGTTTAACTGTGACTTATTCATCAGATACTGCATGATAGAAAAATCATTAGTGACAATAGTTAAATTAAAACGCTCACCGAGTACTCGTGCAATTTCAAAGGTCGTCGTCCCAGCATCGAGATACACAACTTGCCCATCTTCAACTAATGAGCTAGCAAACTGCCCAATTTCACGTTTATGACGGTGATGCAACCGTGCTTTTTCACTCCAAGGGAGCTCTTGGCGTAGTGCATCATTTAATTTAACGCCACCACTAACACTGGTTACTTTCCCTTTTTCTTCCAACATGCGGATATCACGTCGTACTGTCATATGCGAAACATTCATTAGCTCAACTAAATCACTAATTGAAACAGTTTGGTGCTCATGCACATAACGATAAATAAAATCACGACGCTCAGAAGGAAGCATAGGTTTTCCTCATTATGAATTTGCTTGTTTTAACCAGCCTAACCCATCTTCGGTACGGCCAGCAGGGTGATATTCACATCCTAACCAACCTTCGTAACCCATTTCATCTAATTTTTTAAAAATCCATGGATAATTAACTTCGCCACTATCCGGTTCATGGCGATATGGCACTGACGCTATTTGAATATGACTAAACTTGCCCCATAAACGCTCAATCGTTTTCAATAAATCACCCTCCATAATTTGGCAGTGATATAAATCTAACTGGATAAAGACATTTTCACGGTTAATTTCAGGTAATAGCGCTTCGGCTTGCTTTTGAGTCGTTAAAAAATACCCCGGCATATCACGAGTATTAATCGGCTCGATCAGTACACGAATACCGTGTTCTGCCATAACATCCGCAGCATGTTGAATGTTTTTGATAAAACACGCTTTTTGCTGCTCAAGTGTGAAGTTTTCATCCACTTTACCCGCCATTGCATGCACTTGCTTGCAGCCCAACGCTTTCGCGTATTTCAATGCAGTTTGTACGCCTTCAGCAAACTCAGCCTCACGACCCGGAATAGAAGCCATACCGCGCTCTCCCGCTCCCCAGTCACCTGCTGGCATATTAAATAAAGCCTGAGTTAAATTGTATTTTTTGAGTTCACCGGCAATCGCATTAGCATCTTCTTCGTAAGGGAAAAGATACTCAACACCTTTGAACCCTGCGTTCGCTGCACTTGCAAAACGTTGCATAAAAGGCACTTCGTTAAACATCATGCTTAAATTTGCCGCAAATTTAGCCATTTCTGTTTCCTTACTTTTGTGGATAACGACTTTCGAGCTGCTCAACTTGCTCTTGCGTTAATGTTGTAAAGCCGTGTGGGCGTAAGGTGATGTACAGACGAGCAGTATCTTCTAATTCTTCAGTATTAAAGAATGCTTGTCTTAATGTTTTCCCTCCCACTACGGGGCCATGATTCGATAACAATACCGCGTTATGGGTCGGTGCCAATTTGGCAATTTCCTCACCAATACGGTCATCCCCCGGAGGTAGGTACTCAATTAATGGTAATTTACCTACTCGCATCACGTAATAAGGGGTGATTGGCGGTAAGCAGTTTTTAGTATCCAACCCCGGCAAACAAGATAATGCGGTCAACCAAGGGGAATGAAGATGGACAACCGCTTGGCAATCAGGGCGTTGTAAATACATCGCCATATGCATAGACACTTCTTTCGTTGGTTTATCACCGTCTATCCAGTTACCTTCGGCATCTAATTTGCTCAATCTGTTTGGGTCTAAATCACCAAAGCTTGAATTTGTGGGTGTTACAATAATGCACCCATCAGGTAACCGAGCACTAATATTTCCTGCACCACCGCTGCTATATCCACGGTTAAACATTGACTTAGCCCAATCGACTAGTTCTTGGCGCAGCGCCTTTTCATCACTCATTAAACATCTCCTGTGCAAACTGGAAGAAATTTTCTTGGCCGAAATTACCTGATTTCAGCGCTAACCAGCTACCGCTTGCTAAATCTTGTACCCATGGAACACCAGGGGCGATTGGTGAACCAATACTTAATTGTTCTGTACCTAGGCTTTGAACTACTTTCCCTGAGGTTTCACCACCAGCAATAATAAAGGTGTCATACCCTTGTGATTGAAGTAACTTCACAACCTCTCCAAACACATTTTCAACTGCTGCGCTGGACTCTGCTGCACCGTATTTTTCTTGCGTTTTTTTCAGTAATTCAGGTGGTTGAGTGGCATATAATAAAGGTGCTAACCCTCCACCTTGCTGTTCTTGTACCCAAGTAGCTAACAACTTTGCATACTCAGGGTTAGCTAAACATTCACCAACATCTAAGGCCTTTGCTGGGGCAACTTTTTGATAAGCCTGTACTTGCTTATTAGTCATAACCGAGCAACTACCTGATAAAATCACCGTTTTCCGAGTTGTTCCCGTTGGCTTTTCACCTCGAGCGCTGTTTTCACCCCATGCACATTGGCTATCAATGTTTGCTAATGCGGCGCCTAAACCGGACCCCCCGGTCAATAGAGGCATAGTCTTTACTGCCTGTGCGATAGGTAACAGATCATCCATCGTCAAGGTATCAACAATGGCATAGTTCACCCCTTGTTGGGCTAATTCAGTTAATTGTGACTTAACGGCTTCGCTACCTTGTTGGATGTCAGCAAGTTTGATTAAACCCGCCTTACCTTTTGACTGTTTTTCCATCACCCGTAATAAATTTGCATCAGTCATTGGCGTAACTGGATGGTGCTGCATACCGCTTTCATTGAGCAATTGACCATTAACAAACAAGTGGCCATGAACTACGGTTCGACCATTAACGGGCAGCGCAGGACAAACTAATGCGAGAGTCGTACCGAGTTGTTTCATCAATGCATCAGTGACTGGGCCGATATTTCCTTTTTCTGTCGAGTCAAATGTCGAGCAGTATTTAAAGAAAATTTGTTGGCACTGGGCTTTTTTCTTCAACCAATTGCATGCATTCACTGAGGCATTGACTGCTTCATCCACTGGGCAAGAACGACTTTTCAAGCTAACAACAATTGCATCAACACCTTGTGGTATCACTGTGTTTTCATCAGGTTCATTCAATAATTGAACTACCTTCCAACCGTTTTGCACCATAAAACCTGCAATATCAGTTGCACCGGTAAAATCATCGGCGATCACACCTAACTTCACTGTCATGCTTTTTTCTCCGGTAAAGTAATACCTTTAAATGTTTTGATCACAGCACTATCATCTTGCTGCCCAAACCCCTCACTGCTAGCTGAAATAAACATTTGGTGAGCTGTGGCTGCCAGTGGTAATGGGAAATTTAGCGCCTTCCCCGTTTCCATTACTAACCCTAAATCTTTCACAAAAATATCGACGGAGGATTTCGGGGTATAATCACCGTCTAATACATGTTGCATACGGTTTTCAAACATCCATGAATTCCCAGCCGCATGAGTCACAATGTCGTACATTACCGCTAGGTCAATACCCGCTTTGGATGCTAAGGCCATGCTTTCCGCAGCAACCGCAATATGCACTCCAGCCAATAACTGGTGGATCGTTTTTACTGTTGAACCTAAACCGACTTCGTCACCCACACGATATAGACGTTCAGAAATTGCTTCGAACACGTGTGATAGTTTTTCAAATAATACAGGTGCTCCTGATGCCATAACGGTTAACTTGCCATCCGCTGCTTTAATGGAGCCCCCTGAAATCGGCGCATCGACCAGAGGTAACTGGTATTCAGCAAGGCGTTGAGCAATGCTTTTGGTTTGCTCAGCCGCTAAGGTGCTGTGTAAAACAATGATGGTGCCTGGACGTAGCTGCTCCACGAGTGGTTTTTCACCCGAAAATAAAATAGCCTCAACCTGACGACCATTAACAACGACCAGTAATAAAGCATCAATGAGATGAGCAAATTCTGCTGCATCTTGCCCAACGCCTTTTGCCCCTGTGCGAAGAAGGCGTTGGCAAGCATCTTGGTTTAAATCAAATCCATAGGTAGAAATATTATTTTTTATTAAAGATTGGGCTATCCCCATTCCCATGGAACCAAGGCCAATAACGCCAATATTATTAACGAAATTTCCCATAATGACCCCTGATGTTGTTAATCTTCGTGACTGTTGTGAATTTTCACACAATAAAATTCACAAACACATGACTAACGTCACATTAAGAATAATATAAAAAATAAACAAAATAGACATAACCACCTGAATAACAATAAGTTAATGATTTAACATCACTACAAAGACATTCACAGGATAATGTGATAAAAAATGTGATGCTGGTTGTGTTTATTTGTCCCACTACAATATGCTGAAAAATATATTTTTAGGCTAAGTTGTCCTCAGTACGTTATTTTTATTGACCTTAAGGCTAAATCGACCAAAATAACCCGCTACTTTTTTAGTGTCATGTTCCATACTAGGGTTATATCTATAGCTGTTAAGCATTAGCTGACATATTGTGAGGAGTTAAAATGGGTTTATTTGAACAAGTAATGGGAATGGTTGCTGGCGATAAAATGCAACAATTTCAATCAGTCATCGATTGGCTTGAAAACCAAGGGGGCTTAAGCGGTGTTGTTGAAAAGTTTAACGAGCAAGGGTTAGGCGGTGTTATTGCATCTTGGATTAGTGAAGGTGAGAACTTGCCTATCGATAATAACCAGCTAATGCAAGTATTTGGCAATGTTAATATCCAAGAACTCGCTCAAAGTGTCGGCCTTGATGCACAGTCAACTTCAGATTTAGTGGCAAAATACCTTCCGCAACTCGTCGATAATGCGACACCAAATGGAGAAATTCCAGAAAACTTGGATCTTGCCTCCATTGGTATGAACCTTCTGAAATCAAAACTCTTTGGTTAAGCGTTAGCTGGTTGATAAACCTTATTTTAGGCTTATCAACCATTTTATGGACAGCAAAACGCTATTGCGTTTCTTTGTGAGAAAACTGTTTATCTAAAGGCTCACTGAACCAACGCCCATTAAGTACTTGCGTTATTATTTGCTGTTTCTCTTCTGGGGTTACCGTATTATCTTGCTCAATCAAAGCAACAACATCATCGTATTGATATGGTTTATTACTCATATAAATAATTGATTTTATTTTATTTGCATTAATAACAAGTAATGATTCCCCTGCTTGTTCATTTTCTGGTGACCAAGGCTTCCATTCAATTTGGCCTTTATTCGATGGTACACCATTCAATAAAAAATTAGCTAAGTAGCCATTAAATTTCTGTCTGACATCTTTCGTCCCCTCTAATTTAACCAATTCTTGAGTGAACGGGCTAAACTTTGTTTTATCCCACAGTGCCAAAAAAATACCATGGAAAGAACCTAATGGGGCAAGTTGGCTGCCCGTCACAACTTCATCACTGCCCAAACTAAATTCCACACCATAAATCGGTGCCTTGTAATGAGGGTACATCTTTTGGGCCGATTGATTCACATTAAACAGGCTATAAAACAAACTGCCATATTTATTCGCAAAATCATATTGATTCAAAAGGCGAGTATTCGTCGCTAATGAGCCATCTGCTATTGCCCCCGCAAAGCGCTTATCACCTCGAGCAAATAAAGAAAACTCCCCCTGCCCAGTGACCATGATAATGGGGACTGAGTGATATGCGTTTGTTTCAAAACCATTTTTAGGTAGTACTACCCCATCCCGATACAGGTGTGGAAACTGTGACATTCTAATGCCAGCATCGCCAAATAACGTCGCTAGGTCTGCGGCTGGGAGTTGATAAAGATACGCTTTAACATCTGGTGAGCCGCTTAAAAGCCACGCTTTCGCTAAATCTAGTGTTGGTTTTTTATTATCTCGAACCACTAACTTGGCTAATCGGTCAGCAAAAATTTGTTCTGCTTGGTTTTTATTTGCCGTTGTCATTCCTCCGCTAAATACAATCGCTTTATTGAATGAGTTCTCAAATATTGGGGAGATCAGCATTGCCATAACATCTCGTCCCCCCGCAGAGAAACCGGAGACGGTAATGTTATTTGGGTTTCCACCAAATGCAGCAATATTTTCTTTTACCCAATCCAATGAAAGCTTAATATCTAATAACGCGTAGTTTCCAGAGTCTTCTATCTTATCCCCTGTGTTAAGTGCTTGAAGAGGGTTAAAACCGAGTGCGCCAAGACGATAGTTGACGGTAACGATCACTGCATTTAGTTCCGTTGCAACCAACTGAGGGTTAAATTCGGCTGAAGTCCCTGTTTGGTTATTTCCACCATGTAGGTAAAACAAAACAGGGAGGTTTTTCTGATTATCGTCAGGCCTATAGATATTAAGATTCAAACAATCTTCAGTACCTATCGCCCCTGATTGGCTAGTTTGAATACAATTTTGAGCAGGCTTAGTCGCATCAAACGTTTCAGACCACTGGCTCACTGGTTCTGGTTTTTTCCAGCGCAACTCCCCTTGAGGAGCTTTACCATAAGGAATACCAGTCCATGTGACTAACGACTGTTGTGTACTACCTTGGACTTTTCCATTTGTTGTTTCAATAATGTGGTCAATAGCATAAGCCGATGAACTCCAAATAGAAATTAATAAAAATACCGCTGTACTTGTTTGTAACAATGATTTTTTCATTGGTATTTTAAACATATTGTTTTCCCTATTAATTTGGCAAAAAATCGCATTCACATTTAGTTTTATTATCAACAAAGAGTAACTGAAATATATAACCGCATTTTTAAATTATTAAAGTTAAATTTTGTGCTAATTTTATAAAAAAGGGCAGGTTCCCCCTGCCCTTTGTCACTTACTGACTTTATTTTTAGTGCTCACTTCTCAGTTGTTTTGCTGCTTGAACCATATTGGCTAAGGCTTGACGAGTCTCTGACCAACCGCGGGTTTTTAATCCGCAGTCAGGGTTAACCCATAAACGTTCAACAGGAACACGTTTTTCCGCTTTTCTCAGCAACGCGACAATCCATTCCACACTTGGCACATTTGGTGAGTGAATATCATACACCCCAGGCCCAATTTCATTTGGATAATGGAAAGTCTCAAATGCGTCTAGCAAGTCCATATCCGAACGTGATGTTTCAATGGTGATCACATCCGCATCCAATGCAGCAATGGAATCCATGATGTCATTAAACTCGCAATAACACATGTGGGTATGAATTTGAGTATTGTCTTGTGCAACTGCAGCACTGAGTTTGAATGCATCAACCGCCCATTTTAAGTAATCTGCCCACTCGTCTCTGCGCAGTGGTAAACCTTCTCGTAAGGCAGGCTCATCAATTTGAATAATGCCAATCCCCGCTTTTTGTAAATCATCAACCTCGTCACGTAATGCTAACGCAATCTGTTTCGCAATCGTTTCACGGCTAACATCTTCACGAGGGAAAGACCAACAGAGGATCGTCACAGGGCCTGTCAACATCCCCTTAACCGGTTTTTCTGTTAACGATTGAGCATACTTTGCCCATTCCACTGTAATCGCCTCTGGGCGGCTAATATCGCCAATAATGACAGGGGGTTTCACACAGCGCGAGCCATAGCTTTGCACCCAACCATTTTGGGTGAAAACATAGCCGTCAAAATGTTCACCAAAATATTCAACCATGTCATTACGTTCTGCTTCACCATGAACTAGCACGTCAATATCTAAAATTTCTTGTTCTTTAATCGCTTGTTTAATGTGCTCGCTAATATTGGTGCGGTAATAAGTTTTATCCACATTACCTTTTTTAAAATCTAAGCGTAATGTTCTAATTTCACTGGTTTGAGGGAAAGAGCCGATGGTTGTTGTTGGCCATAATGGCAGGTTAAAGCGCTCACGTTGACGCTGTGCACGCTGCGAATACGGGCTACTACGTTGTGTATCACCATCACGAATAGCCGCTAAACGTTGTGCTACCGCCGCGTTATTCACCCTAGTTGATGTTTTGCGAGCTCGGATTGGCGCACTATATGTTTCTAGTGTAGCAATATGATTTTCTGTTGGTTGATTTAGCGCTTTTGTCAGTAAAGCGAGTTCTTCACATTTTTGTATTGCAAAAGCAAACCAACTTTTCACTTCTGTATCTAAACGGGTTTCATCATTCAGGTCAATGGGGCTATGCAGTAATGAACATGAGGTGCCAACCCACAAATTACGCTGACCTAATAACGGTTTCACCCGTGAGAATTTTTCACCTAAATCGGCCTTCCATACGTTACGCCCATTGATAATACCGAGTGATAATACCCAATCTGCGGGTAGCGCTTTATGTAGCTCTTCAATATCATCAGCGCCTGCCACAACATCAACATGTAAGCCTTGAACAGGGAGGCTTTTAATTAAATCTAAATGGTGGCTAATACCATCAAAATAGGTGGTTAACAGCAATTTTGTGTTACCCGATAGCGCCTGATAAGCCTGTTGATACGCTTCTTGCCATTGCGCAGGTAAATCTAACACTAAAGCAGGTTCATCAATTTGTACCCATTCAATACCTTTTTCTGCGAGACGTGAAAGAATTTCCTGATAAACAGGCAATAATTCATTTAGCAATGATAAACGGTCAAAGGCTCCACCTTTAACTTTCCCTAACCATAGGTAAGTTATAGGGCCAATAATCACAGGTTTTGCTTTATGACCTAACGCTAATGCCTCATCCACTTCGTCAAATAATTGCGTCCATGATAATGCGAACTTTTGCCCTTTTTGAAATTCTGGCACGATATAGTGGTAGTTGGTGTTAAACCATTTAGTCATTTCCCCTGCTGGGGCTGGTGTTCCCGTTGGTGCACGACCACGAGCGACACGAAATAGTGTATCTAAGTCAATTGAACCATCTTCATTTTGGTGACGCGGAGGCACATTTCCTAATAGTAAGCTGGTTGTCAGTACTTGGTCATACCAAGCAAAATCACCAACAGGTAATAGCTCAACTCCCGCATTTTTTTGTTGTTCCCAATGGCGAACGCGTAATACGTGACCGACGTCTAATAGAGCAGCTTGGTCAATCTTGCCTGCCCAATAATCTTCTTGTGCACGTTTTAATTCTCTTTTTAGTCCAACACGTGGAAACCCAAGCGTATGATTTATAACAGACATATTGACCCCTTAAAATATTTAGCCGTCTAGATGTTTACACATCTATAATCAACAGGTACTGTATAAAGCACAAGCGCAAATTATTCATTATCACGGTGAAGGTTTTTCATGATCGAATTAAAACACTTAAAAACATTGCAAGCGCTCAGCCAATACGGTTCATTAGCTGCAACGGCGACCCACTTGCACCAGACACAGTCGGCCCTGTCTCACCAGTTTAGTGATTTAGAGCACAGACTAGGTTTTCGGCTATTTATTCGCAAAAGCCAACCATTACGTTTCACACCACAAGGCGAAGTTTTGCTGCAACTCGCACAGCAAGTCTTGCCATTAGTGAAAGATGCGATCCGCGTATGTAATGAACCTGGCGTTTGTGCATTACGTATTGCCATTGAGTGTCACAGCTGTATTCAGTGGTTAACCCCTGCTTTGCAACAATTTCGGCAAACTTGGCCACAAGTCAGCGTTGATTTTAAATCAGGTGTCACTTTCGACCCCCAGCCGGAGTTACTCTCAAGGGAATTAGATATCGTGATGACATCTGACATATTGGCGGAGCAAGGCCTACACTACACACCTATGTTTGACTATGAAGTGAAACTGATTGTCTCCAATGACCATCCGTTAGCCAAAAAGCCGTATATTGAGCCCCATGACTTGGCAGACGAAACCCTGCTCATCTACCCAGTACAACGGGATCGCTTTGATGTTTGGCGTCATTTTTTACAACCAGCTGGGGTCTCACCCAATGTAAAAAATGTAGATAACACATTAATTTTAATTCAAATGGTTGCAGCAAAAATGGGGATAGCAGCGCTCCCTCACTGGGCGGTTGATTCCTTTGAAAAACAAGGTCTGATTAAAACAAAAACACTGGGGAGTGGTTTATGGAGCCGACTGTACGCTGCTTGCCGTGAGGGGGAGCAGCGCCAGCCAGCCATTGAGGCTTTTACTGCGACCGCGACGGATCATGCTGTGGAGAACTTGTCTTATGTAAAGGGCGCGAAAGGATCCAACGCCTATGCACCCAAAGAGAAGCAATTATCAAGCTCGATCCTATGGTAAAGCTCAACCAATCGGGGTGCTGTTGCCAAATAGCAAAATTCACTAATAACCCTGCTGGAACCATCATGTTATTCATTATAGCAAGGGTTCCAGCATCAACTTTTGTGGCACCATAGTTCCACATAAAGTAGCCAATTCCTGACGCCACAATGCCAAGCCACAATAATACCCCCCATTGAAGCGTTGTCGTTGGCATCATTGATTTATTGCCAAATAACAACCAGCCAATCAGTGCAACTAGCGTAGCGCCCAGATAAAACCATGAAAATGCCTGATGTTGAGGAATAGGGTGTATTTCCATCAACCGCTTATAACCTACCTGCCCAATAGCAAAAAAGATATTTGCTAACTGCACGAAGAGTAAACCTAACCAAAAAGATTCACTTAAGTGATCATAACGTATGATAGCAGCACCAATTACAGCGAGTAGTGAGCTAAATAAGTAACCTTTACGGAGTGGTTGTCGTTCTAACAAATCATAAATCAACGTCACATATAACGGCGTTAATACCGTAAAAAGTAAAAACTCAGCTACCGTTAGGTATTGATAGGCATGGAATACAAAAAGATACATCACCCCAAGTTGGCAAGCACCTACCGCCATATACAGAGCAATCACCTTGACGCTAAATTGACGCCAACGTAAGAAAGGTAAGAAAACTAACGAAGCAAGTGCAACACGCACCAATACCGAAAACCAACTGTCAACTTGGCCAGCAAGGTATTCGCCTATAAGACTAAAAGACGCTGCCCAAAGCAGCGTCGTAATAACAAGTAACCACATAATGCTGTATTTTGTCTCAAACTTAAGGGGTGTGAGTAGAATACTCGTTTTTTAGCCTTAATGCTCTTTTTCGATCAATACAGCTTCCAATAAATCCAAGTCAACCAGTAAAGATTGTAGCGTTTCGTTGCTGATTTTCTTCGTCGCACGTAAGTGATAGAGCTCACCGCGTTCCGCACGAAGCGCGGTTAAACGGAAACGACGCTCCAAGTCTTCAATCTGCAAGCTGTGTTCTATTTCATCCTGCCCAGCCGTTCGGCGCCTTAAATACCCCGTCACACGGGATGCCACCTCGCTAATATCTTCGGAATCTAGCTTTTCCTCGACATCCGCAGATAAACGCTCTTGCATTTTATTTAAGCTGACAATCGCGACTTCAGCCATTGCGGCTTTAGCCATACGAATTTCGTTAGCATCGGCATCCTTATCACCCACTTTAAAATTACGCAGTAATAAGGGTAAAGCGATAACCCCAGCAAAAATAGAGAATAGAATCACCCCCGCAGCAATAAAAATTAACTGGTAACGAGCAGGGAATGGAGAGCCATCGGTTAAAAATAGAGGGATTGAAAGCACACCCGCTAAAGTAATTGCCCCACGAACCCCTGCGAAGGAAGCAAGCCAGAGTTCACGCACAGTATAATTGGCAAATTGCAGTGGTTTTTTCTTTAAGAACAACCGGCTAAACCTTTTCATTAGCCACAGCCAGCAGAAACGGAGTAACAATAAAGCAAAGTAAATCACGGCTACCGCTGCAAATAGCATCCACGTTTCTACACTAGGGTCAAGTTCTGCTTGGATAACTGACGTTTCCCAGATACCCGGTAACTGTAGCCCTAACATAATGAAAACTAAACCGTTAAAGACAAACTCAAGCATTGACCAAACGCTATCTGCTCGTAACCTCATCGCTAATGGAGCGTTACGGATCACACCTGATTTTGTGATGGTCATCCCTGCTGCAACTGCCGCTAAAATACCTGAAAAACCAATATGCTCTGCGATCATATATGATGCGAATGGTAACAAGAGCATAAACACAATTTGTGTTGCTGGGTCGTCGCCACTCCAACGGCTCATAAGGCGCAATGATTTACTGTATAGCCAAGTAACGATAATCCCCGACAGTAAACCACCCACAGCGACTTTGAAGAACTCAATGGTGACACCTGAAGTGCTAAACACCATCGTGCCCATCGCAATTGCGACGGCAAATTTTAATGCAACCAGACCGGAAGCATCGTTCATCAGAGCTTCACCTTCAAGTACGCTCATCATCCGCTTAGGAATTCGCCCTTTCCCAACAATGGAAGATAACGCTACGGCATCTGTAGGTGACAATACCGCGGCAAGCGCAAAAGCGGCAATTAAAGGTATACCCGGCATTAACCAGTAAATTAAATAGCCAATGCCGATTACAGTCACTAACACCAAAACCAACACTAAAATAAAAATTTCTCGGCCATTTTGGAAAAATTCACGTGTTGGTGTCTTCCAACCATCAACAAACAGCAAAGGTGGGATCAGTAGAACCATAAATAGTTCAGGGTCAAAAGTGACATGCAAGCCAAATTGAGGCCATGCAAGTAATGCACCGATAGCAATTTGAATGAGGGGAAGCGGAATTCGAATAGGTAAAACTTTAACGGCAACTCCAGAAATAGAGACCGCTAAAATCAGAATCAAAATAGTAAAGAAAATTTCCATGTTGCCCTTACTGATTAACCAGACGACCAAAGTCTAAAATTTGCCTGCCGCCGCATAGTAAGAGATAGCACCGTCCAGACCATGATTGTTCAAATCGAGCCAGTAACGAGTGGAAACTATGGACTTCCACTTGGTTCACCGCCTTATATCTATTTTATCCTTAGCAATTATTTTTCGGGGAAAAAATTACCATTTTGCGATTAATCGATATAAAACGTTAAATAAGGCGATAAGATCGCCTTATTTAAATATTATGAACCTTAAATAGCTAATCCTGAGGCATAAAATACCACTAAAAGCACCGCAATAATCACAGTTCCCACATTCAGTTTACGCCATTCACCCGCACAAATACGGCCAATCACCAATGCGGCGAAACCAAGCATAATACCAGTCACAATATTACAAGTTAAAACAATAAACACCGCACACAGTAAACCTGACATTGAATCAACAAAGTCATCAAAATCAAGTTTAGAGACATTACTTAGCATCAACAGGCCCACATACATCAACGCAGGTGCTGTCGCATAAGCAGGCACTAAATAAGATAATGGTGATAAAAATAAAATTAAGAGGAAGAGTACCCCAACAACCACAGCCGTTAACCCTGTACGACCACCCGCTGCGGTTCCTGCTGCTGATTCAATATAGACTGCGGCAGGAGATGCACCGATCGCACCAGCAAAAATACTACTCACTGAGTCGGCAGTTAGCGCCTTACCACCATCAATAATTTGCCCATCTTTATCTAAAAGGTTAGCTTGCCCCGCAACAGCACGAATTGTCCCTGTTGCATCAAAAACAGCTGTCATCACCAACGCAAGCAAGCTTGGTAATACCATGGGTTGTAAAGCCCCCATAATATCCATACTAAATACTAGAGATAGCCCATCGTCACCCAATGATGGTAATTTAAAGAAACCTTGATATTGGACAGCGGGGTCAAAAATCAACCCAATAATTGAAATAGCGATAATCACCAGTAGAACGCCGCCCGGAACACGACGTTTTTCTAAACCAAAAATAACCGCTAGCCCAACGAGTGACATTAACACAGGGAAAGAGGTAAATTCCCCCAGAGCGACGGGTAAACCTGCATTTGGGTTTTTGATCACTAAACCAACACCATTTGCTGCGATTAGCAATAAAAACAAACCAATACCTATCCCTGTACCATGGGCAATCCCCATTGGCATATTACGTAAGATCCAGCTACGAATACCTGTAACAGAGATAATGGTGAATAAACACCCCATTAGAAAAACGGCGCCTAGTGCCACGGGTATACTAATTTTTTGCCCTAAAACTAAGCTAAATGCAGTAAAAGCTGTCAATGAAATCGCACAGCCGATGGCCATTGGCAAATTTGCCCATAGCCCCATCAGCAAAGAACCAAACCCCGCCACTAAACATGTTGCAATAAAAACAGCGGTTGGAGGGAAACCAGCCTGCCCCAGCATACTAGGCACAACGATGACAGAATAAACCATCGCTAAGAATGTAGTTAGCCCTGCAATGATTTCACGGCGAACTGAAGACCCGCGTGCTGTTATCTTAAAAAATGAATCCAATTTACAGTTGGATGACGCCTGTTGGCCTGACATGGTGTACCTCTGCTGTTAATAGTAAACGAATACTCTCAAATAGTGCTGAAGCCTAACGCATACGTTGACGTAAACGATTACGTTTTCAAAAAATAAAACCAATTGAGAATAAATTCTCTATAAAAACAGTTACGCAATCGTTTGGCTTTGAAATTAGAATAAAACGTATTGTGAGGAGGGCAATTATCGTTCTAAAACGGGCTAATGATCAAGTGTTTTTAGCATATCCCCCTGATATTCCCCCTTTCGTATTCAACAAAGGCTTATCAGTTTTTTTGCTAAGTACTTCCTTAAGGATAAAAAATATCTATTCCCCTCTGAGCCTTAAACGGACTTTCTAAAATTCCCTTTATTTTCATCGTAGTTATTTTAAGTAAAAATAACTAATTACTTTTCATATAGCGTTTGTTTAAAGAGAGTGATTATTTTTCTTGGTATAATCACAGAATATTTTCTTACAAAACGAACAACTTAAAAAATATTTATTTATGGTAGAATAATTTTCATACAAACCATTAAACATGCTTTTTTACGTTGTTTTTATTGAGAAAATAAAACATACATGGAGTGAATATAATTCATATATATATACACTCAATTATTGTCAACCATAGTTATAATTCTGATTTATTTATAATAACGAACACAAAAAACATATTAAAATGTCAAATAAGAATACATCAATAATCACTTTACAACGGGGTGTTTTACTACTTTTTATTTGTTTCCTCGCAATGTATTTATTACCGGGAATATATAGCCATAGCCCTTGGAAGCAAGATGAAAATTATAGTTTTGGCATTATTCAAACCATGTATGAAACTAATGAATGGTTAGTCCCAACAAATGCGGGTGAACCATTCATGGAAAAACCTCCGCTTTATTATTGGGTTGCTACTATTACATCCCATTTATTTTCTGGTTTTATGCCCCTTTATGATGCAGCTCGTAGTGCAACTTTGCTGTTTTCAGCGCTCAATTTCGCTTTCTTTTTATGCTTAGCGCGCCGCTTTTTCCAAGCTAAAGACTTTACGGATACACGCATTTGGTTAGCTTTCGCACTCTATGCCTGTGCCCCAGGGGTTCTGCGCCACAGCCATGATATGTTCACAGATGTTGCTCTTATGGCTGGGGCAACTATCGGCCTTTATGGGTTACTCGGGCTAATACAGCAACAGAAACTGTTGATGTCTAGCCTTTGGTTATCCCTAGGGACGGTAATCACAATGCTCTCAAAAGGGGTTTTCATCCCCGGCGTTTTATGGATTTGCTTAATTTTATCCCCTATTTTTATTCGCCAATGTAGAACCAAGCAATTCTGGCTATTCAGTTTATCCGCAGGGTTAATCGCCCTTGTTGCTATTTTACCTTGGCCTATCCATTTATACTTGCAGCATCCTGACTTATTTATGGTGTGGTTTTGGGAAAACAATATTGGTCGCTTTTTCGGGTTTTCTGTCGAAAAATTAGGTGCAAAAGCCAATTTAACACGTATTCCAGCTGCCGTTTTATTGTTCGCCTTTCCTTCGGGTCTACTAGCTACAGCATATTTTTTAAGGCACCCTATCAAGCGGTTATTCAATCAAAACCAATATTTACTCACCCTATTTCCTTTATTAGGCATTGTTTTTTTGCAGCTTTCAGCTTCAGGTCGTGCCTTGTATTTGCTCCCATTTATTGCCCCAATGGCGATTTTAGCAACACAAACACTCTTAGCTGCTCCAGCGAAAATTTTACGTTATATTTCATATTTCGCGGCAATATTCTGGTCATTACTGATTCTATTTCTTTGGGCCTGTTACCTAATAGCATTAACAGGCCACCAGCAAGAATGGCTCAGCCCTTTTAGTCGCTGGCTACCGATGAGCTACCAGATGCCATTTTCCTCAGTGGCTTTTGTGAGTGGCTTAGTCATTACCTTAGTTTGGTTTTTACGTAATAAAATCATCGCTAACCCTATTTCACCTGCATTTCAGATGATGAAAAATTGGTTACTTGGGCTATGTTGCGTCTGGGGCGTGATTTTAACCTTATTTCTCGGATGGGTTGATTACACTAAAGGTTTTGAGGGAGTTTTTGTCGATTTAGATCAACACTTAGCAGGCCAATTTACTGCAACTGACTGTATGGCTTCAGATAATATTGGCGAATCAGAAGCACCCATGCTCTATTATTACACTGGTATCTTACACCAACGCCAAGATCGTTTTGAGCGCCCCGCACAATGCCGTTGGTTAATTGTACTATCAAAAGAAATTAAACCGGCCCCACAAGGTATGAAGTTATTTTGGCACAATCATAGGCCAGATGAAGATCGTGAAAACTTAGTGGTATATAAAGCTATTGAGTAATCGATAAGCGGTGTACTCCCTACCTGTAGTGCACCGCTAAATTAATTAATTTGTTAATTGTTCAATAGATTGAGCACTGTACTTCTCACGAGTAAACCATAAAAAGATAGCCGCAGATAAAATCAGTAACACTGGTAGGCCTGAAGGTGAAATAGATGTAGCAATGCCCCCTAACAGCGGCCCAGATAAATTACCGATCCCCCACAGCATAGCGGCGGCAGCATTCGCTACAATTAATTCATTCCCTTTAAAATACTGGCCTATCTGGACTAATGCGATGGTGTAAATTGCCCCTGCTGTTGCCCCTAAAACAAACAACAACCCCCAAATAAGATAAGGTTGGTCTATCAAAAAAGGGAGTAAAAAACTTGCACCTAATGTCACAACACCACAAATTCGATACAGTTTTTCTCTATTCATATGGTCAGCTAGCCAGCCAAACGGCAGTTGCATAATCGCATCACCGGCTAAAATTGCGCTAATCATTAATGCAGCAACAGCCTCTGTGTGGCCCATCCCCATCCCATAGATTGGAAACATAGATAGAATAGTGCCATCAAAAAAAGCAAAAAATAAAATCCCACCGCAAATACCTGGGGCAATTTTTACAAACTGAATAATAGAGAAATTAGACTTCGCGGCAGCCTCTGCGGAATGATCACCAACTTTTTGATCCATCAAAAGAAATAACGCCACCGAAATTAAATGGATCAATGTACAAATTAATAATGGTGATTTGTCTTCCACGCCATAATAAGCAATAAATGATGGCCCGAGTAATTGGCTCACTGTAAAGACAGTCGTATAAATCGCCAATATGCGGCCCCGCTTATTTTCTGGGGATAGTTCATTGATCCACGTTTCCCCTAAACAAATCATCACACCACTAGCCAAACCAGTAACGAGCCGCAAAGGAAATAATAACCACAGCGGTAAGGTACTGAGTAATGGCAATAAACTCACAGCAGAAATGATGGTTGCCAATAACATGGCCTTTCGCTTACCTGACCATAACACAATACGTTGGACTACAGGCGCGATTAAAAACATCCCTAACGCAGGTGCTGCGGAAATAATGCCAATATACAATTCATTGACACCATAATTATGTAACCTAAGCGCGACCATCGGTATACTTAACCCGATCACGATACCAATAACAGCAATACTCATGGTGATCGTAAAAATAGCGAAAAACGGGGAACGACGACAATTTTGCAAAAACTGATTATCAGAGCTCATTTTGAACTTAACTCGTTTCCTCTTCAAAAGAAACAGGTTTTAACTCCATGAATAAATAACTATTTAAAATAAAAAACCAATAAGCCACTAATGAAAACTATAGTTAGCTCATCAATTGTAGCATGACTAATATATTCCGCTATTTATCTCTACAAAAGCAGATTGTATTATTTATTTTAATGCCTTAGATGAACTAAAGAACAAAAAAATATCGATATAACAATGCGATTCCTGAGACTAAAATAACAATATTAATAATTTTCAAAAATGCTTCACGGGAAATTTTTAAGGTAATATGCCTACCCGCCCAAATACCGATTAACATTGCCGGGGAAAATGCCAAAGCAATCAATAAAATATCAATATTTAGATAAACACCCATAACCAAGAATATGGTTACTCTGGTAAGAGTACTAAAGCCAATCAGTGTCATCTGAGTGATACGAAAACGTTGTTTATCTTCAATTCGGCTCGATAAATACATCGCATAGATAAACCCACCACTACCAAATAAGGCACTGAAAATACCGCCTATTAAACTGAATGGAACAACAAGTGCTTTGGAAAATGGTGTTTTCACTTTCTTGGAGAAGAAAGTGTTTAATACATAACCGATCACGAACAAACCCAGTAATAATACTAAAATATCCGGTCGCGTTTTTAATAAAATAGCGGCTCCAATTAAACTTCCTATTACCATTAGTGGAATTATCCATTTTATCTCTTGATAATCGGCTTTTTTCCCATCTCTAAATAAATTTAAAATGGCCGCAGTTAAATCAATTAGCGCTAATATTGGGACAATCATACTTAAGGGCAAATACATAGCCAGCACAGGAGTTGCGATAAGAGCTGAGCCAAACCCCGCCATACCAAAAACCAAATAAGCGAAAAGTAAAGTCACAAAACAAATCGCCATCTCTGGCGTTAATAACCCAAACGGCATACTGATTTAACTCCTAAAATTTTTGATACTCTCACTATAAATTTTTTAGGACAGATTAAATAGCCTTATTTTTTTGTGGGTAAATTTTAAAACTATATCAAAAAATAAAATAACCTCTTTAAATACAATATAAGATGGAGAATATGTGATTAGTTCTACTGAGTCATGTAGAATTAGCATAATGAATTGGAATTTAGGGAAAGCCATATTGTGGATAAAAAAATTAATATAAAAATTGGTCAAAAGATCCGTTTACTTAGGCAAGCTAGAAACCTTTCGTTGAATGAACTATCTCGCCTATCTGGGATCTCAAAAGCCGCATTATCCAAATTAGAATCCGGCGATTCAAACCCACGTATTGATACATTAGAATCGATTGCCATCGCGCTGCGTTTTCCGCTTAGCGATTTATTTACACGCCAACATGAAGCTTATCCCTACTTTGTCAAAGGGTCCTCGAGTGAAGAGGAATATTCACAGCAATTTAAATTCCGTATTAGTATGGGGAATATCTCCGAAATCTGGCAATTAACCATGAAAAGAGGGGCTATTATTAATAGCCCTGCGCATATGAGTGGAACCCATGAGCACATTATGGTGAATTCAGGTTCACTAATGTTGCGTTTGCATAACGATCAAAACATCATTCTAGAAGCAGGCGATTTTTATGCATTTAGCGGTGATTTTCCACATTCTTATTTATGCATAGAGGGAGAATTACAAGCGACTGTAGTCATGACTTACTCCCATATCAGCGAAGGTGTTTAAACCGAGGCATGTTGTGCATCATAGCTAATGCGCAACGTCCCTTTTTTATATTTCATCGACTTAATTGAAAAATGCGTAATGCTATCCAATGAACCAACGTGCGTTCCTCCGCATGGCATTTCTTCAGTTTGGTCGATATAACTGATCCTCAGCTCGTCGTTTTGTTTTATTTCAACTTTCCGGCCACTGCTAATGCTTTGATTAACAATATCTTCAATATATTGACTATCCAGTTTTTCAAACGGCACAACCTCACCATCCATCATACAAAACTCGACTCGAGATTCATCAGGAAAATGATGCCCTTTTTGTGCAAGCCAGCCAAAACGCCGTAATTCCCAGTTTAACAAATGCCCAGCGGTATGCAGTGCGGCATATCGTTGACGTTTTTCTCCGTCAATGGCTGCAACAACGGTGCTCTCTAAATTTAAATTTATCCCATCAGGGAGATAAGCAACAATCAAACCGTTCAGGTGTTTCTTAATACGAACGGGCTCATTATTAACCCAAGCAGTATCGGCGGGTTGCCCACCACCTTGTGGATGGAAAATGTTATCTTGTAGTGCAACCCAGTGCCCTTCCTCGTCACTACCTTGTTTTAATAGAACTGTTTCTACTTCATATTGGTAAGTATTGGTGAGATAAATGTTGTTCTGCATAACTTTCGTACCTTTTATTATTCAATTTAGCAGAATGTATTCGCTTTTCATTCCCTAAACTATTTCTATAACCGCTTAAATTTATACCACCTTTGTTCGCTTTAGGAAACCCTTATTTATGATACTACGTTGAAAATTAATCATGATAAAAAAAGCCCACACGCATTGTGTAGGCTATTAAAAAAGATGCTGATAAGCATTACTGCAAATAATTCTGCATGGTTTCGAAGAGACGTAAATCGTCACTGAAACGAACTTCTCTCACATCTTCAAGCTTTTCAACTTGATTAATCATTTGTGATAGACGCTCGTCTTTTTGCACCAGCAGCCATATCCGGCTTTCATCTTTATTTTTAATTGGCATACAAAGAATGCCATCAACGTTAAAAGCTCTGCGTGCGAATAAGCCACATATATGTGACATCACGCCGGGATGGTTACGAACAATTAACTCTAAAGCTATTGGGTGATGTTCAAATGCCATAATTAAGCTCCAATCATATCAATGTTAGCTGCGCCTGGTGGAACCATTGGATAAACCTTCTGGTTAACATCAATTAAAACATGGATCAAACAAGGGCCTTTGGTATTCATCACCCTTTCCAGTGCCATTTCAGGATCTTCTTCATTATTTAAATCACACGTTTGTAAGCCAAAACCTGCCGCTATCTTAATAAAATCAGTTTGATAAGGATAAGCTGCCGCAAATATACGATTCTCAAAGAACAGATCCTGTTGTTGATGTACCATTCCCAACGCTTGGTTATTCATCAAAACAATTTTTATATTTAATTGGTGCTCGGCGGCTGTCGCCAGCTCTTGAATATTCATCATCAAGCTGCCATCACCCGAAAAACAAACAACCGTTTTGTCTGGCTCGGCTAATGCGGCTCCAATCGCCGCTGGTAAACCAAACCCCATGGTGCCTAAACCACCAGAAGTCAGCCATTGGCGAGGGCGCGATAATGGATAAGCCTGAGCTGCCCACATTTGGTGTTGCCCAACATCAGTTGTGATAATCGCATCTTCACCCGCAGCCCGCGCAGTAGAAAGAACTAATCCATAATGATTTAACGGGTTGTCTGCCTCGCGGAGATCCAATGGGTATTTATTTTTCAATTCACTAACTTGATTAACCCATTCAGTACGTTCATTACGTTCAACTAAAGGTAATAATAATTCCAAGATCTGCCCTGCATCTGCGTGAATGGCGATATCTGGTCGTTTAATTTTACTAATTTCCGCTTTATCGATATCCACATGAATGATTTTTGCGTTAGGGCAAAACTTCTCTGCCTTCCCGATTGCTCTATCGTCAAAGCGTGCGCCAATAACAATTAATAAATCAGACTCTTCCATGACCATATTTGTGCTAGCAGCAGCATGCATGCCTAACATACCTAAATATAATGGGTGTCGCATAGGGATAGTGCCAAGCGCCATTAAGGTCATCGTCGTCGGTAATGAGGCTTTTTCCGCAAACGCAATCGCTGTTTCTGTTGAATCAGAACTAATAACCCCACCACCAAAATATAGTACTGGGCGCTTCGCATTATTAATCATTTCAGCTGCTTGCAGAACTTTTTCCATATCAAATGCTGGCGCTTTATCTTTCGGTAATACTTCTGGTATTTCAGTCAGTTCAATAGTGGCAGTTTGAACATCCTTTGGAATATCAATCCAAACAGGTCCCGGACGCCCTGACTCTGCTATACGAAAAGCATCACAAATAACTTGAGGTAATTCATTGATAGAACGAACTAAATAATTATGTTTAGTGACAGGAATAGAAATACCATAGGTATCAACTTCCTGAAATGCATCGGTCCCAATCATTGATGAGGAAACTTGAGCTGTAATACAAACTAGCGGGATAGAATCCAGTTTTGCATCCGCAATGGCGGTCACTAAGTTGGTCGCGCCCGGACCACTTGAAGAAATGCAAACGGCCGCTTTCCCTGTAGTACGCGCGATCCCTTGCGCAATAAACCCCGCACCTTGCTCATGACGAGCCAAAATATGCTGAATTTGCTTACTTTTCCCTAAAGCATCATAGAACGGTAAAGCCGCCCCGCCAGGAATGCCCGAAACAATAGTAATACCATGTTTTTCTAATAAATAGACGATTAACTCTGCCCCTGTAAAACAGGTTTTATGTGGTGATGTAGTGCCCGATCCGCTCATCATAATTATCCTTTGCTAGCCTGCGACCCCAAGCGGAAGGTAATAAAAAACCCCGCTCGGTTTGCGCCGGCGGGGTTTCTAAATCTGCGTTGATTTGTACCCGTTACGGCGCTAAGCCCACGACCACCACCACACGCACGACCACCGCGGCACATGGCGCGGTTAGTAGTAGGTTTGAGTGATTAAAAGTCATGTTCACGGGGTTTTCCTGTTTAGTTTATTTGGTTTAACTTATTTGATTATTGTTCTTGCTTTCTTTAAGAAAACATAAATTTCTGATGATGACAATCATTTTTTTGCGTTTTAATTTCTACTAATCTCAAATGAGATATACATCACACTCCTCCTAAACCAACGAATAAACTGGGTATATCAATAAACTCAGAATTAAATTTTGATTAAATTTTCCTTTTTTACCCTGCATTAAGACTTGACTTAAAGTCAACTTGAAGTAGTACCTTATGTAATATTCTACAGAATTACCCTATTAAAAATATCTTATTACTTGATTTTAATAACTTTTAGTTGAGAGAGGGCTTATGCCAAAATCCGTTTGGTGGTTAACAACGACGCTTGCATTGTTTATAACCGGAAATGCCATTGTACTTTCTGTTGCTGTCGTGGTTGGAGAAAAATTGGCAACAAACCCCACTTACGCAACGCTCCCATTATTAAGCCAGTATATTGGTTTGATCCTCGCAACCATCCCAATTGCCTATGTAATGCAAAGATACTCAAGAAAAATAGGATTTATTATTGGCAACATTGGCGGGTTAATTGGTGCTGGGTTATCTATACTTGGCGTTTTAGAAAGTAGCTTAATTTATTTTTCTATCGGGCTATTTTTCACTGGTATTGCAATAGGCACTGCACAACAATTTCGTTTTGCGGCAATCGAGGAAGCTCCTGTTTCTTTGCGAGCTAAAGCTATTGGGCTTGTTATGAGTGGGGGCATTGCTGCTGCGTTAATTGGCCCAACCCTAGCGGTTACCACCCAAGGATTTTTTGCAGAATACCCTTTTGCTGGCCCATTTATCACATTAGGCATCATTTATCTTATCGCTTTTCTTTTATTATTAATTGTCCCCTTGAAGAAGGCTGTTAAGTCCACAACAGACAAAACCTTAGTTAAACGTAGCTATAAGGATTTGTATTTACAGCCAATTTTAATGCTGATTGCAATTGTTAGTGCTGCAGGTTACGCCATTGTTGTCTTTACTTTTGCCTCAATTCCTTTATCTATGAAGCAACATGATTTCCCCTTTTCTTCAATTGCAATTGTATTTCAGTTTCATGTACTTGGCATGTTCGCTCCATCATTCTTTACGGGCACATTAATTCATCATTTAGGCGCAAAACGCATTATTTTCTGCGGTATTGTTTTATTAATTTTATCTGCTGTCATGAACTTACTCGCTAACCATTTTTATAACTACCTTTTCGCGGGTATTTTTGTCGGTGTAGCATGGAATTTAATTCTTATCAGCACGACCAACCTGCTACCACACACCTATGAAATACATGAACGTGCCAAAGTACAAGGAATGACGGATTTTCTTATTTATTTTTTTGGGGGAATTGGCAGCTTAGCTGCGGGTATGTTGTTTTTCACTCTAGGGTGGCAAGTGATGAATATCTTATCCGTTGTTATATCCATCGCAATTTTGGTCGGTTTTTGGCAGTTAAAAAGATATATTCCAACGCACCAATAAACCATTTAATACTCACATCTTAATTCTGTGCTTATGGTGTAAAAACAAGTTCATGATAGTTTGTTGCTCCATAAATATATCACCATAAGTCAAACAACACTGGTTGAGTACTAATTAAAATTTTGCATTATTGTTATTTCACAAATTAACAGCCTGTATTTATATCTGTTTATCTTTTATTTATTGGTAATTTACATAATCAGAGATATGATTAAAAAGTAACTAGTAGGAAAATATTATGTATAAAGAAATTACTGTTCCCTACCAAGGGAAATACACGGAATTTCAATCTACAGTTGTCAATGAGATATTAGTTTGGATTGAAATGAACTTAACCAATCGTCTATTACTCGACGATATTGCACTAAAATCGGGATATACGAAGTGGCATTTACAGAGGGTATTTCGCAAAGTTGTTGGGATACCTTTAGGTGAATATATTCGCCGAAGGCGGATATGTGAAGCAGCAAAGGACCTCTGCACGACCGACCTTCAAGTTATTGATATAGCACTAAAATACCAATTCGACTCCCAGCAATCATTTGCAAAGCGGTTCAGAGCATATTTAGGTACATCACCGTCAATTTACCGAATTTCCGGTGAAAGCCAAAATGACCCTTTACTACTGGAACCCAAAGTTGCCTGATACGCAATATGAAAATAAAATTTGTATATTCTTTTATTCAACCTTCAATACAAAGCTCCATGTAAGTTAATTACTGGAGCTTTTTCTATTATTACCTTAAGAAAATATTAATTTAAGAAACTCTTAATTTAAAATTAATAATCTCTTAAGGTTTAAAGTTATTATTTAATTTATTAAGATAAAAATAAAGGCCTCACAAGGAAGCCTTCATTATATTTAATATATTCTTCTAATTATATTGATAATTAGAATGGAATATCATCATCGAAATCCATTGGTGGCTCATTAGTTTGTGGTGCTGGTGCTTGTGAACGAGCTGGCGCACCACCGCCACTAAATTGTTGAGCAGCTTGAGCTTGTGGTTGCTGAGGCTGACCCCAACCCCCCTGACCGCCTTGCCCTTGTGATGACGAATCACCACCACGACCACCTAGCATTTGCATTGAACCACCGATATTAACAACAACTTCAGTGGTGTAACGGTCTTGACCGCTTTGATCTTGCCATTTACGGGTTTGCAAAGAACCTTCGATGTAGACTTGTGAACCTTTTTTTAAATATTCACCCGCAACCTCAGCTAATTTGCCGAAAATAACCACGCGGTGCCATTCTGTTTTTTCACGCATCTCGCCGGTTTGCTTATCGCGCCAACTTTCAGAAGTTGCCAGAGTCAGGTTTGCCACAGCCCCACCGTTAGGCATATAACGGATTTCTGGATCTTGTCCTAGGTTACCGATAAGAATTACTTTATTTACGCCTCTGCTGGCCATTTATTACTCCTGATGCATTGAATTTTAATCTCTGGATTAGCCGAGAAGTTTACCACGACCTCGCTGATTTGCACCACGAAATTGAAACTCCCCCTCGAACTTGCGAAACACTTTCCAAATTTTAGTGTAATTTCTGAGTGCAATTTCAGTATAGACACAAAATAATTCACCGTTTCCCCTTCGACAAATTCGTTCTTCCCTTGAGCTTATGTATAATTGTACATTTTTAAGACTAAAACTCCCCACTCTAGACTGTTTAATTCATAGCTAGGCGGCAAGCGAAGGCATTACAAATGTATATATAAGTATGTAACTACCTAGCCAAGCACAACCAACAGCACTAAGAATTTAAATAGGAGTAGTAGAAAAATATGGCAAGTACTGTATATCCATTCAGCCATAATTATGTGATAATGATCGCTTGCGATTGTTCAATATCAAATCATCCGGGAAGTGGTAAATGGATAATATCGAAGTACGCGGCGCACGCACGCATAATCTGAAAAACATCAATCTCGTTATCCCTCGTGACAAACTGATTGTTATTACGGGTTTGTCTGGCTCTGGGAAGTCATCTTTAGCTTTTGATACCCTATATGCCGAGGGTCAGCGCCGCTATGTTGAGTCCCTATCCGCCTATGCACGCCAGTTTCTTTCTTTAATGGAAAAACCGGATGTCGACCATATTGAGGGGCTATCTCCAGCCATTTCGATTGAACAAAAATCGACTTCACATAACCCACGGTCAACTGTCGGGACAATCACTGAAATTCATGATTATCTACGTTTATTATTTGCTCGTGTCGGTGAACCTCGTTGCCCTGATCATGACATACCACTAGCAGCACAAACAGTTAGCCAAATGGTTGACAATGTACTAGCGCAGCCTACCGACCGCCGGATGATGTTATTGGCTCCTGTCGTTAAAGAACGCAAAGGCGAGCACGTTAAGTTACTTGATAACTTAGCAACACAGGGTTATATCCGAGCAAGAATTGATGGCGAAGTCTGCGATCTTTCTGATCCTCCAAAGCTCGAATTACAAAAAAAACACACGATTGAGGTTGTTGTCGACCGCTTTAAAATTCGTGATGATATCGCCCAACGTTTAGCCGAATCCTTTGAGACCGCACTCGAGCTTTCCGGTGGTAGTGCTATTGTTGCCGATATGGATGACCCAAGTGCAGAAGAATTGGTTTTTTCTGCTAATTTTGCCTGTTCGGTGTGTGGTTACAGCATGATGGAACTTGAGCCACGGCTGTTTTCCTTTAACAATCCAGCGGGGGCTTGCCCAAGTTGTGATGGCTTAGGTGTTCAGCAGTTCTTTGACCCTGAACGGGTTATCCAAAATACAGAAATATCCCTGTCTGGCGGGGCTATTCGTGGCTGGGATCGCCGTAATTTTTATTATTTTCAAATGATAATGTCATTAGCAGAACATTATAAATTTGACGCAGAAGCGCCATACAGTTCATTAAGTCCTGCTATCCAAAAAATTATTTTATACGGTTCAGGCAAAGAAACGATCGAATTTAAATATCGTAACGACCGTGGCGATGTCACTGTTCGTCGTCACCCATTTGAAGGGGTGCTCAATAATATGGAGCGCCGTTATAAAGAAACAGAATCCACTGCGGTACGTGAAGAACTCGCCAAATACATAAGCAATCGCCCTTGTGTTTCTTGTCACGGAACCCGTTTGCGTAAAGAAGCGCGCTTTGTTTTTGTTGAGAATACAACATTACCTGAAATTGCTGATTACAGCATTGGCCACGCAATGGCGTTTTTCCAAAATCTAAAACTCACGGGTCAACGTGCGCAGATCGCAGAAAAAGTATTAAAAGAAATTGGCGAGCGGCTGAAATTCTTAGTTAATGTGGGGCTTAATTACCTTAGTCTTTCACGTTCTGCGGATACCTTGTCTGGTGGGGAAGCTCAGCGTATTCGTTTGGCAAGCCAGATTGGGGCTGGTTTAGTCGGGGTGATGTATGTTCTTGATGAACCTTCAATCGGCTTACACCAGCGTGATAACGACCGCTTACTCGAAACGTTAATCCACCTGCGTAATCTTGGTAATACTGTTATCGTCGTAGAGCATGACGAAGATGCCATTCGCGCCGCTGATCATGTGATTGATATTGGGCCTGGGGCCGGTGTACATGGTGGGCAAGTTGTCGCTCAAGGCACATTAAATGATATTGTCACGAACCCTGACTCTTTAACCGGTAAGTATTTAAGTGGTGAGCGTAAAATAGAAATCCCTCAGCAACGTGTCCCTATTAACAAAGACAAAATACTCACTGTATTTGGTGCTAAGGGTAACAACCTAAAAAATGTGACGCTAAAAATCCCTGTTGGTCTATTTACTTGTATCACAGGGGTATCAGGCTCTGGTAAATCAACACTAATTAACGATACTTTATTCCCTATAGCTCAACGCCAACTAAATGGTGCAACAACCATTACTCCAGCCCCTTATTTGGATGTAGAAGGTATAGAACATTTCGATAAAGTTATCGATATTGACCAAAGCCCTATTGGCCGTACGCCTCGTTCAAACCCTGCCACCTATACGGGGGTGTTTACACCAATTCGTGAGCTATTTGCCGGTGTTCCTGAGTCAAGAACACGTGGTTACAACCCGGGGCGCTTTAGTTTCAACGTCAAAGGTGGGCGCTGTGAGGCATGCCAAGGTGATGGGGTCATTAAAGTAGAAATGCACTTTCTGCCTGATGTGTATGTCCCTTGCGACCAATGTAAAGGCAAACGCTATAACCGTGAAACGTTAGAAATCAAATACAAAGGGAAAAGTATTCATGAAGTCCTCGATATGACAATCGAAGAGTCTCGTGAATTTTTTGATGCCGTCCCAGCACTCGCTCGTAAGCTACAAACCCTGATGGACGTAGGTTTATCCTATATTCGTCTTGGCCAATCCGCGACCACATTATCCGGTGGTGAAGCCCAACGAGTAAAACTCGCCAAAGAGCTATCTAAACGGGGTACTGGGCAAACTATTTATATTTTAGATGAACCAACAACGGGTCTGCATTTTGCTGATATTCAACAGTTATTAGCTGTTTTACATCAGTTACGTGACCAAGGAAACACCATCGTTGTCATTGAACATAACCTTGATGTGATTAAAACGGCAGATTGGATTGTCGACTTAGGCCCTGAAGGTGGTAGTGGTGGTGGTGAAAT
Organism: Providencia sp. NPDC089933; assembly: GCF_049545585.1. Taxonomy (NCBI): domain Bacteria; kingdom Pseudomonadati; phylum Pseudomonadota; class Gammaproteobacteria; order Enterobacterales; family Morganellaceae; genus Providencia; species Providencia sp. NPDC089933. The sequence goes on along the minus strand of NZ_JBMWDT010000011.1, from coordinate 150,996 downwards.
TTTAATTTCCGGCACTCCTGAAGAAGTCGCTGAGTGTGAAAAATCACATACTGCAAGGTTTTTAAAGCCTATTTTAGAGCGCGGTTATTAAAAACTAAAGGCACAGGGAAAGCCGCCATGGCTTTCCCTTCATATCATCTGTATTCTTTCTAACCTAACGAATAACTAGTTATTAATACAATAATATCAATTAAATCAGTTTATTGTTCATCCGCCCTCAACAATGAACCTAAATCGCATATGGCTTTCAGTGGATAGCTATTAGAACCGGTTTCTGACGGGGTAGCTCATACTTATTTTATTTTTTGACATCTATTTCATGTGAGGCTGCCGTTATTGATACCGCAACGCTAAAGTTACATGGTGTTATCGATCTCACATCATCGAATCGGGTCGCACAAGAACGTCAAGGGACCTTAACTGGGGATACTGTCTTAAATGTTGAACCCATTAATGATAACATTCAGAAATACTTAAGAACTACTCATATATGGGACACTATTTTTCGTCTCAGTGATCAGGTAATGGCTGTTATTACAGATAAAAGATAAAAAAAACGCAGGGCTCAGCCTGCGTTTATTGAATAACTTTCTTTATGGGTAAATAACTATTGGCTAACCGCAGCAAATGCTTCGACAATACGTTTCACATTATGACGATTGACCCCAGCCATACAAACACGGCCAGTTCCCACTAGATAAACTGCAAATTCGTCTTTTAGGCGAGTAACCTGTTGTTGTGAAAAACCCGTATAGCTAAACATACCGCGTTGTTTTAACAAATGGTCAAAGTTTTGCTCAGGTAAAGCTTTCTTCAGTTCATCAACCAGCACTGTACGCATATCTAAAATACGTAAACGCATTTCTTCCACTTCCGCTAACCATTTCGCTTTTTCTGCGCTGTTGGTCAATACGGCAGCCACAATTTTGGCACCATTTGATGGAGGACTTGAATATAGACGGCGCACGCCTGCTTTAAGCTGACCTAATACACGGTCACGCTCATCTGGGTTTTCGCAAATAACTGATAACCCACCCGCACGCTCACCGTAAATACCAAAGATTTTAGAAAATGAGTTGCTAACAAATACAGGTAACCCTGCTTTGACCATAGTTCTAATCGCGTAGGCGTCTTCGTTGATACCTTCGGCAAAACCTTGGTAAGCGATATCCAAGAATGGGATTAGTTTATGTTCAATCGCCACTTTAGTAACTTCATCCCATTGGGCTGGCGTTAAGTCAGAACCCGTTGGGTTATGGCAGCATGGGTGCATTAAAATGATGCTATTTGCAGGCAATTTTTTGAACGTTGCCAACATTTCATCGAATTTAACACCTTTGGTTTTTTCATCGAAATACGGGTAATAGTGAACTTTTGTGCCAGCACCGGAGAAAATAGACGCGTGATTTTCCCAAGTTGGGTCGCTGCACCAAACCTCTGAATCAGGATAGTACTGGTGTAGGAAATCCGCACCAATTTTTAATGCGCCAGAACCACCAATAGTTTGCACGGTTGCAATACGCTCTTGAGCGATCAGTGGGCAATCTTCGCCAAATACTAGTTTTTGCAGTTCAAGGCGGTAATCTTTCAAGCCTTCCATCGGCAAATACAACGACGCACTGGCAGGGAGTTTGTTTAATGTAGCTTTCGCAGTACCAACAGTACCCAGTTCAGGCGTTTTACCTTCACCATCGTAGTAAAGACCGATACTCAAGTTAATTTTATTTTCACGAGTGTCTTTATTAAATTCATCCATCAACGACAAAATTGGGTCGCCCGGATACGCATCAACATGTTGGAACACAGGACATCTCCTAATCATTATTTAGCATTATTTCGTTTTGTTATTTGAAAATAACCCTTTGCTAACTATTCGTCTACATATTCCATCGCAACTCGTGAGGTTAATTTTGTGAGTAACTCATAGTTAATGATGCCTGTTTGTGCGGCAATTTCTTCAACTGGTAGACCATTGCCCCACAAAATAACGTCATCCCCCACTTTATCTTCGGCATTTGGCCCTAAATCCACGACAGTCATATCCATAGAAATACGCCCAATAATTGGCACTTTTCGTCCATTAATTAACACTGGCGTGCCAGAAGGGACATTACGCGGATAACCATCACCGTAGCCGATTGCGACAACCCCCAACCGTGTATCCCTATCGCTACACCATGTTTCACCATAACCGACGCACTGACCAGCAAAATGCTCCCTAACCGCAATTAAAGATGACTTTAATGTCATCACTGGTAATAAACCGAAACTATCTGCACTTTTCCCCTCTTGTGGGGATGCCCCGTACATCATGATCCCCGGTCTTACCCAATCATAATGCGCTTCTGGCCAGAGTAAGATCCCTGCGGATGCAGCGATGGATTTTTCACCGTCTTTGCCTGCTATAAACTGTTTAAAGCAAGCTATCTGATTTGCGGTTGTAGAAAGGAGTGGAGCATCAGCTTGGCAAAAATGACTGACGATATTGATAGGAAGCTTAACATTTTTACAACGTTGCAGCCGTTGGTAAAAACCTTCTGCATCTTTTGGTAGCACGCCAAGACGATGCATTCCCGTATCTAGCTTCATCCAAACTTTCAGTGGGTGTGGAAGGTCGGCCGCTTCCAACATTGCCAGTTGCTCTACACAGTGGATAACAGTATCGATACGCTGTGCAGCCATCACAAGCAAGTCAGATTGCTCGAAGAAACCTTCTAATAAAACAATAGGTTTAGTAATACCATGCTGCCTGAGCAATAAAGCTTCATTGAGCCTCGCTACGCCAAAGCCATCCACCAGCTCTTGAACTGCGATACCGACTCCAGCTAATCCATGACCATAAGCGTTTGCTTTAACAACTGCAATCAATTGGCTATTTGGAGCGATGCTTTTCACCCGTTGCAAGTTGTGTCGCAGAGCGCGGCGGTTTATCAATGCGGTTGCCGCTTTCATTATTTCCTCGTTGTTTCTCTCTAATTTGGCCAAAAATTAAGCTGCACGTTGGCAGCTCAATATATTCTCTATTTGTTATACGCTAAAAAATATCAATTTCCATTCGATATTATTTTTATGGATCATTTAATTTTAATACTCTAACTCTAATGCCTAAATAGTTTGGGTTGTCGCTAGGCGGCGATTGAGCTAAGCCTAGGAGCATACATAAGTATGTGACTAGGATTAGGGAATGAAGCCAACACCGCG
>NZ_JBMWDT010000011.1:0-147697 GCF_049545585.1 Providencia sp. NPDC089933 | reverse complement strand
GGGTTGTCGCTAGGCGGCGATTGAGCTAAGCCTAGGAGCATACATAAGTATGTGACTAGGATTAGGGAATGAAGCCAACACCGCGACAGCGCAAAATATGACGAGTATTTAGTCTTCGTCGTTATACGCAGGCCCCGCGTAATTATCAAAGCGCGACCATTGACCATTAAAGGTCAAACGTACCGTACCAATGGGACCATTACGTTGCTTACCAAGGATAATTTCAGCGACACCCTTGAGTTCGCTGTTATCGTGATAAACCTCATCACGGTAGATAAACATAATCAAGTCGGCATCCTGCTCAATAGACCCCGATTCACGTAAGTCAGAGTTAACAGGGCGTTTATCGGCGCGTTGCTCAAGGCTACGGTTTAACTGAGATAGCGCAACAACAGGGACATTTAACTCTTTGGCTAGTGCCTTAAGGGAACGAGAGATTTCGGCAATTTCAAGAGTACGGTTATCGGAAAGTGCAGGAACACGCATCAATTGAAGGTAGTCAATCATGATCAAACTTAACCCACCGTGCTCACGGTAAATACGCCGCGCACGAGATCGCACCTCCGTCGGCGTCAGGCCTGAGGAGTCATCGATATACATATTGCGCTTTTCCATCAAGATGCCCATGGTGCTTGAAATTCGCGCCCAATCCTCATCATCTAACTGCCCAGTACGAATACGAGTTTGGTCAACACGGGATAATGATGCCAACATACGCATCATGATTTGGTTACCTGGCATCTCCAAACTGAAAATAAGCACCGGTTTTTCCTCGGTCATTGCCGCATTTTCGCACAAGTTCATCGCAAAAGTGGTTTTCCCCATTGATGGACGTGCGGCAACAATAATTAAGTCAGAGCCTTGCAACCCAGCTGTTTTTTTATCGAGATCTTGATAGCCAGTAGAAACCCCTGTCACCCCATCGTGCGGTTGCTGATAGAGTTGTTCAATCTTTTCAACGGTTTCAGATAAAATGGCTTCGATGCCTTTTGGCCCTTCGTCTTTATTAGCCCGTGATTCTGCGATTTGGAAAACTTTAGTTTCCGCAAAATCGAGGAGATCTTCACTACTACGCCCTTGAGGATCATACCCCGCATCCGCAATATCATTAGCAACAGAGATCATATCACGCACAATCGCACGTTCGCGGACGATGTCAGCATAAGCATTAATATTCGCCGCACTTGGGGTATTTTTCGATAACTCTGCTAAGTAAGCAAAGCCCCCAACACTATCCAGTTCACCTTGTTGTTCAAGGGATTCTGATAAGGTGATTAAGTCAATGGGCTTGCCCTGCTCAAGCAGGATCTGCATTTGTGCGAAAATAGTACGGTGGGGACGGCTAAAAAAGTCGGCATGAGTGACTCGTTCAGAGACGGTATCCCAACGCTCATTATCTAACATTAACCCCCCTAAAACAGATTGCTCCGCCTCAAGGGAATGCGGTGGAAGCTTCAAACCTTCCATTTGGTGATCCCGGGGGGCATCTGTTTTAAAATTCGATGAGGGTTTTTTAGCCATACATTTGCATCCAAGTCTATAATTAACGAACAGCTTCTAGTATACGCCAATCTGATTTTTGTTGTGGCATTCTTTGCACCTTCACGCGAGAGAATTGCCTGATAACGCTTTCAACAAAAAGCACAAACCAATAATTCTTCTGATTGAAAGATGGCGTTATAGTAAACCTATTGATATTGTAAATAAAATGAATAGTCCTTATTGGAGATTGTCATGGCAAAACGTATTGAGTTCGCACAACATGGCGGCGCTGATGTACTTAACTTAGTAGATTATTCCCCAGTAAATCCGGCAGATAACGAAATTCAAATCGAAAACCGTGCTATTGGTATTAACTTTATCGATACCTATGTCCGCAGTGGTTTATATCCTGTCGCTAAACTTCCCAGTGGTCTAGGTACCGAGGCTGCTGGTGTTGTCGTTAAAACCGGAGCTCACGTTACGGGTTTCAAACCGGGCGACCGTGTCGTTTATGCTCAAGGCCCTTTGGGCGCTTATAGCGATGTACATAATGTCCCAGAGAGTGCGGTTGCGCATCTCCCCGATGGGATAACCTTTGAGCAAGCCGCAGCAAGTTCATTAAAGGGGATGACCGTCTATTATTTATTCCATCAAACTTACCAACTTAAGCAAAATGAAGTATTTTTGTTCCATGCCGCAGCGGGGGGTGTGGGCTTAATCGCATGCCAATGGGCAAAAGCATTAGGTGCAAAAATGATCGGTACTGTAGGCTCCGCAGATAAAGCGCTGCGTGCTAAAGAAGCTGGTGCATGGGACGTAATTAATTACCAATCTGAAGATATCGCAGCTCGTGTTAAAGACATCACTCATGGCGAAAAAGTCAATGTGGTTTATGATTCTGTAGGGCAATCCACATGGCTGGCTTCTTTAGATTCACTAAAACGCCGCGGGTTGATGGTAAGTTTTGGTAACGCATCAGGCCCGGTTTCGGGTGTGAATTTAGGGATTTTAAACCAAAAAGGTGGGTTATACGTCACTCGTCCATCACTTGGGGTATATGTCACAAACCGTGCTGAGTTGGACCAAGCCAGCAACGCATTGTTTGACATGATTTTAAGCGGCAATGTGAAGGTAGATGTGCCGCAATCGCAAATTTTTGCTCTGAAAGATGCGCAAAAAGCCCATGAAACAATTGAGTCAAGAAAAACCCAAGGCTCGAGCTTGCTTATTCCATAACATAATAAGTAACGCCGAATAGAGCTGAAAAGCACCTTACGGTGCTTTTTTTATAGGTAAAATATGTTACTCACCCCGGGTAACAAACGCCAACGCTTGCTCAACGACCGCTAAATCCGCGCCTTTTTTATGGGCATTCTCACTTAAATGGCGGCGCCATTGGCGAGCACCAGGAATACCTTGGAAAATCCCTAACATATGGCGCGTCATATGACCTAAATAAGCGCCTTTAGTGAGTTCATTTTCAATATATGGATACATTTCTCGTACTGCATCTACCCCATTCGTAATAGGAAAATGCTCACCAAACAATTGGTTATCTACAGCAGTTAAAATCGATGGGTTTTGATACGCTTCACGCCCGACCATTACGCCATCTAAATGTTGAAGATGCTCTTTCGCCTCTTCCAACGTTTTGATACCGCCGTTAATCGCCATAGTTAAATGCGGAAAATCGCGCTTTAATTGATAAACACGCGGGTAATCTAATGGTGGTATTTCACGGTTTTCTTTTGGGCTCAAACCGGATAGCCATGCTTTACGAGCATGGATAATAAACATTTCACAGCCGCCTTGAGTCGAAACTGTTTCAATAAAATCACATAAAAATTGGTAGCTATCTTGCTCATCAATGCCAATACGTGTTTTAACTGTGATCGGAATAGTTGCCGCATCTTGCATTGCTTTCACACAATCAGCCACCAACTGCGCATCCCCCATTAAACAGGCACCAAAACGCCCATTTTGAACGCGATCTGAAGGGCAACCCACATTTAAGTTAACCTCATCGTAGCCACGCTCTTCGGCTAATTTTGCGCATTGAGCTAATGCAGCAGGGTCGCTTCCCCCAAGTTGTAGAGCAACAGGGTGTTCCTCTTCACTAAATGCGAGGTAATCCCCTTTTCCGTAAATAATCGCCCCTGTTGTCACCATTTCAGTATACAACAAGGTATTTTTGCTTAATAAGCGGTGAAAATAACGGCAATGACGATCGGTCCAATCGAGCATTGGCGCAACGGAAAAGCGGTTTAGGTTATGGTAGCCTTGTTTTGGGGTATTTTGATGCATGCTGCTCTTTTGTGTTGATGTTGAAAGCCATTGAATAGCCCCTAACAATGATAAAGGGCCAATAATAAATAAAGGAGAGTATTATAACATAGACCGTTTGGGATGCGATGTATTCGCACAGATATCAATTAAGGCGTGGATGATATAACAATACCCCGATAGGGATTTCTCCGCTATCAGGGGGCATGTCATTTTTCAGTTGCAATCCTTAAGTAAAATCCGAAATTTTGGACAAAATATTTAATTAAGATTAACAACCCAACATATTATTTAGTTTCTGCGCTCATTGTGACAAAATTACCCATACGTGCACTGGTAATGGTGTAGCTATCTGCACCCGCAGCTTTTGCTTTTGCCGCAATAATCGCTTCTGCTGAGTCTAAGGTATCGCTAGTTGCAGTTAAGGTTGCAGCGGAAGCACCAAAAGCCATTACCGATAATACAGAAGCTGCCATTAAAGTTTTAAACATGTTCATAATATAATTCCTTCGTTCGTTATAGGGGGAGGCAACCCGTGTTGCCTTCGATGGAGGTATCATATCGCCAAACCATATTTAAGTTAAAGCTAATAATATCGCTGTTCATATTCAAATTATTTGAATAATAAAAACGCAATTAAATAAACTCGTTGAAAGAGAATTAAAGTGACCTATCACGTTTTGTGATAGCCTGATTAAATCGTCATTCAGGGTAATAACCCCCTATTCCATAGGATTTTTATATGCCACTTGGTAATCGAAAACTTCCTCATTTTAAATACCACCCAAACCCTATTGAAACCAAAGCGTTTCTTACTGACAAAACTGTCACCTGTGATTGTTGCCGGCAACTTACAGATATTTATTATGAAAGCCCTTTTTACTCCATTGAGGATATCAACGCATTTTGCCCTTGGTGTATCGCAAATGGCTCTGCTAGTGCAAAATTCGATGGGGAATTTCAAGACCCAGAATGTGTGGAAGGGATCGATTGTGAATATGATAATAACGGCGAGTTTTTACAGACTATCACCCCCTATCCAAGCGAAATGTTTGATGAGCTAATCAAACGCACCCCTGGTTATCATGGTTGGCAGCAAGAGACTTGGCTGGCTCATTGTAATGAACCCTGTGAATTTATAGGTTACGTTAGTTGGAAAGACATCAAAGATAGGCTCGACGAGTTTGTTTCCCTTGCTGACGATGTGGCTGATTATGGTTTTTCAGTGGAAGAGCTAGCCACTATTTTAGATGAAGATGGAGCCGCACAGGGCTATTTATTCCGTTGTTTACACTGCCAAAAATTACGTTTGCATTTTGATTTCAGCTAATCAATAAAAAGGGCTGCACGAGGCCATATTGGCCTCGCATTGACCTTTAAGGAGCCATCAATTCTACGATTTGCTCTGCAAGCTCTGGGGTTGCAGTAGAGAGCAAGCTCCCTGCAAACATGGCTTGTGTGCGTTCACCATTCAGCCCACAAACCTCACCTCCTGCCTCTCGAATACAAGGAATGAGGGCAGCGCTGTCCCATGGTTTCATTATGGTATCAATCGCACCATGAATACGACCAGATGCAACCATAGCATGTTGGTATGCATCATTTGCAAAAATAAAATCACGCGCTTCGCCCACGATGGCATCAAGATGATAAATTTGCGAGCCTTCAGAAGAATTATAATGACTGCTGTGGATCCCAGATGCACTGATTACAGCTTCTGATAATGATTTAGGGGATTGTTCGCCCAATTTCAGTTGCCGTAACGATTGCCCTGAGCTTTCCAACCAGCAACCTTCCCCTTGAGATGCATAGAACATCGTTGATATAGCAGGGAAACTAATGACACTTAGGAGTGGCTCCCCATTTTCAACATAAGCAATTAACGTACTAAAAAGCGGCACACCATAAATAAATGCACGCGTTCCATCAATTGGGTCGATAACCCAACCCGAACTAAACTTTTGCTCACCTTCAAAACCAAATTCTTCACCTAAAACTAAGGTATTAGGTGTACGCTTCGCAAACAGTTCCCTGATTTCTTCTTCAACTCGGATATCCGTTTCAGTCACTACCGAGCGATCGGGTTTATAGTCAAATTTCCCCGCGCTATAGAAAGCTTCTACCGTCATTGTTTTGACTAGTTTAGCGGCTTCAAGTGCGATATCTAACATGAGTATGCTCCTGATTGAAAAAAGAAAACCAGTATAACTGACAGGTCACTCAACCAAAGAGGGTTTAAATGCCTTGTTCACTGCTGAATAAGCCATTCCCAAGCTAAATTTGTTGTAGTGAAACATCACCAAAAGTCATAAAAACCAACGTGTGACCCGCGACACCTCGGTAAACACCTTGCTGGTTGTTTAATTCGCAAGCTAACGCGGTGAGCTGCCAAGCGTCATATTCTTCAATGTCGCTCACTCGTGCGGTCAACAACGGGTTATCACTGCGCTCACCATAGGCTTTAACTGCAATGGCATCATGTGTAAGCGCGGGTTGGATCGAACTATTTGCCCAACTCCACATCCAACTGCCTTGGTTTTGGTCATATGTTCCAACGATTTGTACCGGTGCAGTCGCCATTACATTGTCTGGAGCGTGAAAAATAATCGTCCCTTCGTCTTGGTCTACCGACCAATCGGCTTGGTCCAATTTCCACGTGTCACAATGAAACTGATTTTTAGCTTGTAAGGCATTCATACTGCGTTCAATAAGCGCCTCGTAAGGCATTTGTTCTAATTCGTTATTCATGAGTTACCTAATATTTTTTAACGCATTGATGACCAACTGCCAAAATTTATGGTGGTCTAACTTAACTGCGACCTGTGTATGGCAGTCAGCTGGTGCTGGGTGACGGAAATCAGCTACCGTCATACCTAATGTCAATGACCCTGTTAATTCGATATCAATAGGAACTTTTTGTGTAGTAATAACTGAAGGATCAATCACATAAGCTACAGCGCAAGGGTCATGAACCGGAGGAGCATCAAAGCCTTGAGCTTGTTTGTACATTTTCCCGAAAAAATCCAGAAGTTCCACAACAAATTGCGAACAATCACTACCTATCGCTGCAATTTCATTTACAACATCCGGGGTCGCGAGGGCTTGGTGCGTCAAATCTAACCCCACCATGGTCAGTGGCCATTTTTCATTAAAAACAATATGGGCAGCCTCTGGGTCAATTTTGATATTAAATTCCGCGACTGCGCTCCAATTCCCCACATGGTAGCCACCGCCCATCAGCACCACTTCCTTCACCCGCTCCACAATGCGGGGCTCTAGACGAGCAGCAAGCGCAATATTGGTTAATGCCCCTGTTGGTACTAACGTTACCGTTTTAGGGGGGTGTGACATAATGGTATCAATAATCAATGAAACAGCATGTCTTTCATCTAATTTAAGTGTGGGCGTTGGTAAAATAGGGCCGTCTAACCCTGAGTCCCCATGTATGTCTGGTGCAACTTCGCTATTACGCACTAATGGGCGAACAGAGCCCGCGGCAAAAGGAACCCCCGTGATCTTAGCCATTTCAGCAATCGCTAGAGCATTATAAGTGACTTTTTCGAGGGTTTGGTTACCTGCAACGGTTGTTACAGCCAATAAATCAATGTCTGGGTTGCCGTAAGCCAGTAATAATGCAATTGCATCATCATGACCAGGGTCGCAATCAAGAATTATTTTTTTGCTCATACCTTACCTTATCAATAAATGAGGAGTCAGCTATGACTAGTCTGACCCCAATGTAACGAGCTAATAAGGTAAAATCTATGCTTACTATCTGAATAACTACAAAATTACTTTAAAACATGTGCATAGACACGTTTTTTCTCACCTTCATTCTTGGAAATATAAACGCCTTGTAATTCAGGAGCAAAACCCGGTAGAGCGTTGATCCCAGCTTCAAGAGCTTTGAAGTAACGCAATACAGGGCCTGACCAAACTTCCCCTGGCACAACACACAATACCCCAGGAGGGTAAGGCAAGGCTCCTTCAACGGCAATACGCCCTTCTAATTCATCCAAGGGTAGTAACTCACAGTTACCCCGAATAAATTCAATATGGGCTTGCTGAGGGTTCATTTTTACCTTAGGGAAATGTTGCTTACGGAACATTTCTTTTTGCAATTGCTTAATATTATCGTCAACGCTGAGTTGGTGCATTTCTTGGCACAGACGGCGTAACGTATAACCATGGTAATGGCTTTCATAACGCTGATAAACCGACGGTAATACGTCAACTAATAATGCATCTTCATCGAGTAATTGCTCAAAGCGAACTAAATGAGACACCAGCAATTCCAGCTTTTCGCGCGTTTCCGCTGGTGTTAATAGAAATAGAATGGAGTTTAAGTCGCATTTTTCAGGGATCACACCATGTTCACGTAAAAAATGCGCCAAAATAGTCGCAGGTACACCGAAAGCCTCATATTCACCACTTTCGACGTCGATACCCGGTGTCGTTAACATTAATTTGCATGGGTCAACGAAGTATTGATCCTGTGCATAACCATCAAATGCATGCCAACGTTGCTTAGGGATAAAATTAAAAAAGCGCTGCTCACTCGCAATTTGCTCAGTAGGATAATCCTGCCATAACTTGCCATCAACCATTTCAGGAATAAAGGGCTTAAAGTAACGGCAGTGCTGAAGTATGGATTTTCTGACTTCAATGCCCACTTTTACGCAATCCATCCACATCATATTGCCGGCAGCGCCTTGATGTATACGTGCATTGACATCCAGAGAAGCAAATAGTGGGTAAAATGGGCTCGTAGAGGCATGCATCATAAAGGCATTATTGAGTTTTTTATGAGAAACAAAACGCTCTTGACCTTTGATGTGATTATCTTTTTTATGGATCTGTGAGGCTTGAGAAAACCCGGCTAACTGCTTATGGACGGACTGAGTGACCATAATACCAGGGTCATTTTCAGTTAATTCGAGCAGTAATGGCGAGCACTGACGCATCATTGGTATAAATTGCTCATAACCAACCCATGCAGAATCGAATAAAATATAATCACATAAATGCCCAATTTTATCGACCACTTGTCGTGCGTTATACACTGTTCCGTCATAGGTGCCTAATTGGATCACCGCCAATCGAAACGGCCGTACAGCTTGCGACCGTTCTGGCATAACATCTGTAATTAATTCACGTAAATAAGTTTCTTCAAAGCAATGTGCATCAATACCACCGATAAAGCCAAATGGGTTACGCGCCGTTTCAAGATAAACCGGTGTCGCCCCCGCTTGGATCAATGCGCCATGATGATTTGATTTGTGGTTATTACGGTCAAATAATACGAGGTCGCCCGGTGTTAATAAGGCATTTAATACCACTTTATTCGACGATGAAGTGCCATTTAGGACAAAATAGGTTTTATCTGCATTGAACACTTTAGCCGCAAATTTTTGGGCTTCTTTCGCAGCACCTTCGTGGATCAGCAAATCCCCCATCGCAACATCTGCATTGCAGAGGTCGGTACGAAAAAGGTTTTCACCATAAAATTGGTAAAACTGCTCCCCCGTAGGGTGACGACGGAAAAATTGCCCCCCTTGGTGCCCAGGGCACGCAAAAGTCACATTATGACCCGCAGCATAATCCATCATTCGAGCAAAAAATGGAGGTAATAACTGCTCAAGATACTGATTAGCAGCATCAAGTAATTGGCGGCTATTTTCTTCACGCTCAGCAGGTGCTGGCGGCAAAATGGCCGTTAAATAAGGAGGTAATTTTTCATCCGTTGGTAGCTGTTTATCACTAATGATAAACAGCGGAATACTGAGCTGACTCTCAGCAACCCTTTTCCACAGCCCTTGGTTGGCATCTTGTTCAGATAGCACAACAGCAGCAATATTGTTTAACTGTGCATCGCGAATATCTACCCACTGAAATTCACCAGTAAAATAGATAGCGACCCCCTGGCTACATGCCACATTGATTTTATTCATAACAGTCTGGCTCTTAGTTAGCTGAGGAAAAGAGGCGGTCAATATACTTGATAGGTAGGGGAATTGGAATGACCTGCGCCTTGGCAAAAAAATCAGTAAAACAAAAAGTCGATTATTTTTTATAAGCCTCTGGTTAATAGCATAAAAATGCTAACAGCTAGCAGCTCAATTACCGAAATTTTATTTTTACATTTCAAAGATATAAAGACAAACCGACTAATTAATTAATAATTAACAATCAATTAGTCGGCTAATTTATCATGTGCGGAACGTTAGTTGTTTTTTTCCACATACAATGTTTGAGATGGGAATGCGAAGTCAGCATTATGACGTTTTACGATATCGATTATCTTTAAATATACCGCTTGCTGCGCAGCTAACCACTCTGCCCATACGGTTGTTTTCGTAAAACAATACACCATAATATTTAACGAAGAATCGGCAAAGGCATCAAAATATACTAATAATGTTTGCCCTGTATCGATATTTTCATCTTGTTTTAGCATCGTGCGTATCTCATCAACAATCGCACCAATTTTGTCAGCGTCTTCATAACGCAAACCAATTTCTGTTTTAATACGTCGATTAGTCATACGCCCAGGGTTTTCCACACTAATTGAAGAAAAAACTGAGTTCGGTATGTAGAGAGGTCGATGGTCAAAAGTAATAATTTTTGTGATCCGCCAACCAATTTCGACCACGGTACCTTCAATATTTCTATCTGGTGAACTGACCCAATCACCAATATTAAAAGGACGATCAAAGTAAAGCATTAACCCCGAGAAAAAGTTACTGAGAATGTCTTTACCTGCCATACCAATGGCTATACCACCAATACCACCAAATGCCATCAGCCCTGATAAGCTCATGCCAAAATGTTCACCAAAAAGCAGTACAATGATGACAAAAACTGTCGTTTTAAATACCCTAGCCACAATACGTGCTGATGTAGGGTCACTCCCTTTTTGAATTTGTTTCTTTTCTAATCGATTCGCTAATTGAAACAATTTTCGCATTAAAATTAAGGCGATGGCTGAAATTGTTAAAAAATTAACTAAAGACGTTGAAATAAAACTTAAATCAAAGTCTGTTGCTGCCATATCCACATACTGGGCCAATACAATCACAATGCCACAGAGTACAACTGTTTGAATAATATGGATAAGAATGCTTTTATTTTTGTGCTTATGCCTTTTATGAAGCACTTCAAAAACGACATACAGTGCAAGGCATGCTGCAATCAATGTCATTCCAATCGCATATTTTTCAAGTAACGCTTCTATCATCTCTAACCGCCCTAAAATTTAACCGATAGGTATTATTATTGTGAGTTAGTTCATTTTTGCTGCATGTTGTTATCAATTCATTTTGTTATTAAGATAACAATAATAAATATAATTTTCCCAATAATTATCAATTACTTTTTCGATAATCCAATAATGAATAACACACTATTTTCCCCTAACGAAAAAGAAATCTGCAACGTCCAGAAGCTGCGACCACAACAAAAATACACGTATTTTGTAGGCAAAATAGCCGATTGGGAGCAAGTTTGGGCAATCAGTGATGGAAATAGCCTTATTACAGTAAGAAACGGTATGCATGACCTTTCCCTCCCTTTATGGCCAGCTAAAGCATACGTAGAGCAGTGCTTAACCGGCAAATGGGCTCATTTTTCACCCATATTATTTTCCCTTGAGCATTTGATGACGGAAGTATTACCAGATATGCATGAAGCAAATATTAAAGTTGCAATAATGATGCAACCTGATAGAAAAAACATACTACTTTATGATGCAGCGAGGCTACTTTCTGATTTACAAGAAGAATGTCAACAATATGAATAAGGCAGCGAATCGCTGCCTTTTATCAAAGATCCCCTGAAAAATCGTCAATGACTATTTTTCAACCCCCGTTGTTACGGTAAATTGACGTGTTTCACCCGCTTGTAACCAAATTAATGTTTGGTTATTTTTTGCCGCCATAAAGCCTTCTGGCCGGCAAGTTGCAGGGAGTACAAACGCGCCAACCTTTTGGTCTCCATTATATAAAATCCAGCGGGTGGCATAATTAAGTTCATTCGAGTTAAAACGTGTGATGAACGTATTCCCATCTGGCGATGTCATCCTGAACTCTGGCTCGGTAGTATATTGGCTCAAGTTATCCATAAAGAAAACAATTTCAGGGTCACACATGTCTGGTTGGTCAAGTTGATTTAACGTCACTTTGCCTGATTTTAAGGACTCATTAAACTCAAGCCACTGCTCGGTTGGATGTACATGACCCGGTATTGATTCACGCAGCTTAATCGCATGTTCTGGGATATTTTGCGTCAATGTTGCCTTATCTACATAAGCATAATTCATATGGCACATATACTGGAGTGGCATAGGAACAGACGCCAAGTTTGTCACTGACATTTGTATATCAAATAACGTACTGTTTTCCTTTAATAAAACTGATGGGGTAGCGCGATAATGATGACCAAAACCCATCACATACTCATATTCACCGACAATTTTTAAGCTATCTTCTGTCAGCTCAAACCAACTGCTATCCATTGATGCACAAGGCATTTCTCCATGCAATGGGTGAGTATCCTCTGGTGAAGGGCAGCCATTACTGATTAAACCTGAGTGAAAAGCAAAGCAACCATACGTTTCTACGACTGTTGGGACACGTTTCGGGGCTGAAAACATATTTTCCATTTTCAGATTTTGGCCACAAAATTCAGCATCCCAAATCATTTGCCCTAAAAAAGGTAAAATAGTTAAATAACCTTGCTGATTTTCAATACGTAAACCTTCTACGCCCGTTTGATAACGGAAAGCTGTCGCAGAAAATTGGTCATTTTGTAAAATAAGGGTCGGTTTTTCCGTAAATAAGCTTCTGTGAAGTGGTATTAGTGTATTCATTTTCATACTCACGGTTTGATTAAATGGATGGAATTGGGTAGCTCACACTACCCAAATTGATTCGCTGAATTATTTTGCTTCTTGTTTTGCTTTAAAACGGCGTTCACCAACAAAGTAAATACCAACATAAACAAAGCACAACATAGAAACCAAGAATGAAAGCTGTAAAGAGTGCAACATATCAGCGACATAACCTTGTACCGCAGGGACAACTGCAGCCCCAACAATCGCCATCACAATGACCGCACCCGCCATTTCAGTATGTTCATTATCGACTGTATCCAAAGTGCCCGCATAAATAGTCGCCCAGCAAGGTCCAAATAAAATGCTCACCATTACAGCGGCGTACACCGCGGTAAAACTTGGAATAAATGCAACATAAATAAGGAACAGAGCACCAATCACAGAATAGATAATTAATACTTTTTCTGCGTTAAAACGAGTCATTAAGATATTGGCGATAAATTTACCAATAAAGAAACACGCAAAGCTATATACCATGAAGTTCGATGCATCACGTTCGTTAATATCGCCCATTTCCAACGCTAAACGAATAGTGAATGACCAAACAGCAACTTGCATCCCAACATATAAGAACTGAGCAATAATCCCTTTTCTAAAACGGCTATTTTTGGCTAAATACTTTAACGTATCGATCGCAGAGGGGCGTTTGTGATCCTGAGTTTCTGCAACTTTACATTTAGGAAACTTAGTAATAAGGAATAAGATCATCACCACGACCAATACCATGATCATATAACGATAGGGTTCGAGTGTATTTTCTAACATCGCTAGGCGGAATTCATGAATTTGTTCCGCATTCATTCCCGCCATTTGACTTTGCAGGCTATCTCCTTCGGAGAAAACGAGATATTTACCCAGTAAAATCCCCCCAGCCGCACCGATAGGGTAAAAGGTCTGGCTAATATTCAAACGAAGTGTAGCGTACTGTTTTGGACCAATCATCGAACTATAGGTATTTGCTGCGGTTTCAAGGAAACTTAAACCAATAGCAATCGCGAAAATTGCCGCCAAAAACATCGTATAGGTTGCCATATGTGAAGCTGGGAAGAACAAACTACACCCTGCGATGTAGAGGATTAGCCCCACCATAATAGTGTATTTATAGCTGGTTTTTTTGATCACCAAAGATGCAGGGATCGCAATCAAAAAGTACCCACCATAAAACGCACTTTGCACTAAAGCTGATGCAAAGTTACTAAGTTCAAAAACACTTTTAAACTGTGTGATCAAAATGTCATTTAATGCCGCTGCACAACCCCAAAGAGGAAAAAGGCAGGACAGTAGGATAAATTGAAATAGAGGAGTCTTACTCAGGTAGCCATCCGGTAACTGAGTGATGTTCTTAATGTTCATAGTAACCCTTATAATTTTATAATTTATACCCGATGACTTGCTATTCAGTTCTAGTGACTGATTAATACATCAAAGGGTATACAGCTACGTTGACTATTATTATTTAGCTATTTGTTAACTGTGTTGATTTGCACAAATTCCGTAAATTGCTCAACACTTGGATAAGAAGATTGAGTCCCTTTCCCTGTCACACTAAATGCAGAAAACATCACTGCTTTTTTCAGTGCTTCTTCAATATTCCCGGTGTGTACATAATAATGAGAAAAACAGCCAATAAAGGCATCTCCAGCGCCACTGGTATCAATGGCATTTACTTTGATAGCAGGTATATACAACTCACTATCGCGCGTCATCCACAAAGCCCCTTTATCACCAAGTGTGACAATCAGGTTTTTTAGGCCTTTATCCAATAGTGATTGTGAAGCTCGGCGGATGTTGTCCATCGTGTCGACTGGCATATTGGTTAGAATTTCTAATTCCGTTTCATTGGGTACAAAGAAATCACAACGGCAGGCAAAATCTAGATCGAGCGTTCGTTGAGCGGGGGCCGGGTTAAGTAATACGGGTATCCCATGCTTGTTACCAAAAGCGATCGCGTGATACACCGTTTCGAGTTGGACTTCTAATTGTAGGACGATCAGTTTGCATTTTTTTAGATCTTCAGCAGCCCGATCGATATCCTCTGGTGATAAAAACTTATTCGCTCCTTTAACGATCAAAATACTATTAGACGAATTTTGATTAACAAAAATTGGCGCGACACCACTTGAAGTACACGGAACTTTTTCCACATAGCGCGTGTTAATCCCGTAAGATTCAAGATTACGGATGGTGTTATCTGCAAAGATATCATCGCCGACTTTAGTTAACATAATCACTTTAGAATTCAATTTAGCCGCAGCAACAGCTTGGTTCGCACCTTTACCGCCGCAACCAATTTTGAAAGCTGGCGCTTCTAGCGTTTCGCCTTCTTTTGGCATTTGATCGATATAAGTGATCAAATCAACCATGTTTGAACCAATAACTGCTATATCCATAATGTCCCTCGTGTTAAATAAATCACATAATGATATGATACTAACATTATCATGTTGCAAAAATATCATTTGTGATTAGGATCTCGAATAACGAATGATCAAGTGTTACATCTACCACATTTCCTCATTCTTTGTTGTCTTATCCACATTTATATAGGAAAGTTGAAAATGCAAGACTTAGCAAAATATATTGATCACACTTTACTCGCTGCTAATGCAACTGTTAGTGATATCACAAAATTATGTGCAGAAGCGGCAGAGCACCATTTTGCCTCAGTATGTGTCAATACAGGATATGTGCCTTTAGCCAGTGAGCTGTTAAAAAACAGCGACGTTAAGGTTTGCTGTGTGGTAGGCTTCCCTTTAGGTGCATGTTTAACTGAAGCTAAAGCTTTTGAAGCGGCTGAAGCCGTGCGCCGTGGAGCTGATGAAGTTGATATGGTCATCAACGTCGGGATGCTAAAAAGTGGTGATTTAGACTTTGTTCGTCAAGATATTGAAGCTGTTTTTGCCGCTTGCGGTAACGCAACACTCAAGGTTATCTTAGAAAACTGCCTACTAACAGATGAAGAAATTACACAAGTTTGTGAAATTTGCCGCACAATTAAAGTTGGTTTTGTGAAAACTTCAACAGGTTTCAGTACAATGGGGGCGACTGAACACCATGTTGCTCTAATGCGTAAAGTAGTCGGCAACGAAGTTGGTGTAAAAGCGTCTGGCGGCGTTCGCGATCGTGAAACTGCCATTAAAATGATTGAAGCTGGTGCTAACCGTGTTGGCGCTAGTGCAAGTGTTGCAATAGTCACGGGGAATAATGACCAGCCAAGTGACTACTAAATGCTGGGGCGCGGTCTGACCGCGCCAATTTTATGTATTACAAAAGGACTGTAGGGTGATAGAAACTAAACAAAAAGAACGCCTTCGCCGCTTAAGTGAATGTTTAAAACGTTCAGGACGCATTCATTTAAAAGAAGCCGCTAGAATACTCGAAGTATCAGAAATGACCATTCGACGAGACCTTAGCGCAGATACCGAAGGCCCTATCCCAATGTCGCTACTCGGTGGCTATATTGTTTCTGTTACCCAACCCGCCAATTTAATCGCTCAAGAACAACAAGCGGATATTTTTACCCCAGACCAAACCGAAGCACTGTATATTCCAAACCTTGCCGCGAGTATGGTTACTGAAGATGATGTGATTTTCTTTGATAATGGTATTGAAATGGCAACATTGATTTCTCTTATCCCAGAGGAGATCAGTTTCACTGGAATTTGTTACTCACATAACGTTTTTTTAGCGTTAAGCCAGAAGAAAAATGCCACCGCCTTGTTATGTGGTGGTGAATATCGGCCAAAAAGCGATTCCTTTTACAACCCTTCATTACCTTCACTACTCGATTCAATTAACCCCAAAAAAGCCTTTATCTCTGCGGCTGGCGTACACGGGAACTATGGTGTGACTTGCTATAACTTGGATGATTTACCCATGAAGAAAAAAGCCATGGAAAAGTCCATTCGTAAGATTTTATTAGCGCCCTATAACCTATTTGATGAAGTTGCTACAGCCAATATGGGGGAATTGTCACAATTCGATGTGATAGTCACCAATCGCCAACTTTCCGATGAATACGAAACTTACTGCCGCAATGGTTTTGTGAAAGTGATTTTTTAAAAAAATTATCATTAAGCGGGCCGTTTATTACCCGCTTAAATTAAATTTTCACGGTTAAATAATCCTCTGCCATTATTGTGGCTGGGAATATTGCTTGGCACTCAGCAAGTAACCTTGGGATATCATGAGTCATATAACGCCCACTCAAATGGGTTGCAATAAAGCGTTTTACCCCAGCAGCACGAGCTAATCGAGCTGCTTGTTCCGTAGTTGAGTGCCCGCGTTCATTGGCTTTTTCCGCAAATGCTGCTTCTAAAGTGGTTTCATGCACCATAACATCTGCATTTTTAGCGAGTGCTAGCCCCTGGTCGGTTGGCTGAGTGTCACCAAAAATTGCAATCACTTTACCAGAGATAGGTTCGCCTAAATACTCCGCGCCATTCACAGTTCGACCATCTTCCAAAGTGATTGTTTTACCCGCTTTTAGGTCTTGCATCCACGGCCCCCGAGGGATGTTATCTTGCGCGAGTCGCTCTGCATCTAAAGCCCCGCTCTTTGCATGCTCTTCAATACGGTAGCCGTAGCATTCCACTCGGTGGTCAAGGGGGTAAGCCGTCACAATCAATTCGCCATCATCAAATAACTGCCCAGCTTGAATTTCAATGATGTTGAGTGGATAAGTCATATAAGACTCACTCACACTCAAAACGGTTTCAACATATTGTTTCAACCCTTTCGGACCATATAGCGTCAAAGATTCTGTTGCGCCCCCCATTGAGCGGCTGCATAACAAACCCGGTAGCCCAAAAATATGATCGCCATGTAAATGTGTAATAAAGATCTTGTCAATTTTTGGCGTTTTAAATGGGCTATTTAAAATACGGTGTTGTGTGCCTTCCCCGCAATCAAATAACCAATAGCTTTTTCGAATACCGACCAAATTTAATATCATACTGGTGACATTACGCTCTTTCGTTGGCACACCAGCACTGGTTCCTAAAAATGTAAGCTCCATACTACCCTCATCTAATCCATTGTTTTTATTATAGTAAGATTTTTTCCAATGACAATTTTATTGATTTTACCCAGTCACTTATTCGATATTTTTCAATTATCAATAAACGCGGTCATTCCAAATAATTCCAATATAAAAACCGCTTTTCCATATTATTCCAAGTAATTCCCAAGCGTTTTTCTCAATACTTGTTCCAAAATAACGGAAATGAATATCCAATCTAGGAATGTATTTAATGAATTGCCCTAAAGACAAACGCTCTCATCCTTTAGCCTTATTTATGGCAGCTTGGTCATTGACCATTATGCCAATGTTGCCTAGCTATGCAAAAATGCTCGAACCGAAAGAATTACCGCTTTTAGGCAGCACAGTAGAAAACCCTGAAAATAGCACCATGGAACGTGACTTAGCACAATACAGTAAAACAACTGCAACACTGCTATCTCAACAAAAAAATAGCAATGATATCGCTGAGATGGCACAAAGTTACGCGTTTAACCAAGCCGCTAATGTTGCAATAGACGAAATTACCCGTTGGTTATCAAAAGCCGGTAATGTCAAATTAAGCCTAAATGTTGATAAAAAATTATCCCTTAAAAGTAGCCAATTTGACTGGCTAATCCCTTGGTATGAACAGGCTGATATGCTGTTATTTACCCAACATAGCATTCATAATACCGATGGAAGGTTACAAAGCAATAATGGTATTGGGTTACGCCAGTTCAACGACCGCAACACAGTTGGTATCAATGCTTTCTTTGACCATGACCTTTCCCATTATCATTCCCGTTTAGGCATCGGTGCCGAATATTGGCAAGATTATTTAAAACTCACGGCGAATAGCTATTTACCTGTTTCTGGATGGCGTAGTACATCGGCATTATCTCAAGCCTATAATGCACGCCCTGCCCGCGGTTGGGATGTACAAGCAGAGGGGTGGTTACCTGCTTACCCTCACCTCGGCGGTCATCTTAAATTTGAACAATATTTCGGTCAGGATGTTGCTCTTATGGGGAAAAATAAACGCCAAAAAGACCCAACAGCAGCCTCAGTTGGTGTCAATTGGACCCCAATTCCCCTAGTCACCTTGAGTACTCAGCATAAAGTCAGTAGTGGATTACATGATACCAGTGCCAAAATGCAGTTTACTTGGGCATTTGATAAAGCATTCGCTGAGCAAATGGACCCATCGAAAGTAGGCGACTCCCGTCGAGTGTCTAGTAACCGCCACGATTTCGTTAATCGAAATAACAATATTGTTCTAGATTACCAAAAGAAAACCGTTATTCAGTTAAAGCTCCCAGAAAAAATACAAGGTGAAGCAGGCCAAGAATTACAACTTGTACAATCAGTTACAACTCAATACCCCCTTAAAAAAATTGTCTGGAACTCCCCTGAATTATTCGCTGCTGGGGGTGTTATTAGTTCATCAGGTCAAAATGCTAGGTTAAAATTGCCAGCATATAAAATGGCCTCAACCCCTTCAGAAAGTAAAAAATTGAACCGTTATCATTTAAGTGCCGTTGCTTATGATATTAATGGGAATACATCATCAACAAGTGAAACACTGATTGAAGTCACGGATACCATCGCCACAGCAACCAGCCCAGCACAAATACAGGGTATTAATATCAGTAAAACAGCATCATTGGCGGATGGCAAAGAAGCCAATATAGTTTCCGTTTATATTACCGATGCTAAAGGTAACCCTATCGCAGGGAAAACCGTCAATTTTAGCGCCACGCTAGGTAAAATTGACGCTCATGGTGTGACAAACCAACAGGGAATGATTGACATGCCCCTGACCAGTATGATGAGTGGTATCAGCGAAGTTACCGCATCTGTCGATGGTCATACTGAAACCGTTGCCGTCTATTTTATCAGCGGTCATTTAAACAAAATTAAAATTCTTAACACCAGTACAACCTATGCTGGCGCAGAGACGACCATTTCACTCAGACTCATTGATGAAAATGACAACCCTATTTCTGGTGCCGATGGGGTCATTATGATCAATATGGGTAATAAACAAATCCCAGTAGAAATCGAAGAAAACTCCGCCAACCTAGGTGAATATAGTGGAATACTTGCAGGGCAAATGGAAGGTGATTACACCATAACTGCTTCTTTACAGGGAAAAACGTCACCAGAGTACACTTTAACTGTAAGCTCACCACTCACCGTCGATGCGATCAACCCTGACGGCAGCGGCCCTCAAGGTCAGTTAGGTGTTGTTGCGCATGTAGAAATCACCACAAGAGCAACCAGTAATTTGAACGTCGGTGATGATTTACTACTTACCGTTACCCTCAGTGATGCATTTGGTAATACACTTGAAGGTATAGACCCTCGTAATATCGACCTTGGAAACCATAACGCTAATCTTGTCGGTTGGTATGAAGAGCGCGATGGGGATTATTCTACCTACTTAACATTAACAGCAGCCGGTAACCTTGATATTGCAGCCTCAATCAATGGCCACTCAACACAAACAACGGTCTCAGTAAGCCAAGTAACACCTTAAACACCCTATTTCCCCCCGTATATAGGGGGGAATGAAAAAACCTTACCAATCAATTGGTAACCATACCATTCCAAACTTTTCCACTACGCTAACTTAATTTCCGTTTAAGTCCAATAAATTCACAAGCATATACACCACTCCCCCCTGACAATAGCAACGTTAATATTGATATCAGGAATAAGTTCGATGGCTCCCCTTTCGTCAAAATTGAAACCAACGTTCTCGAATCGCTTGGCGCTCGCCGCTGCCATTGGGTCTATCGCCATTATGCCGGCCATACCCAGTTACGCCCAAATACTCAGTACGGACAACTTACCTACATTGGGATTGGGTAGCGATGCCTTTCAATTTGACCCACTTCCCTCCTCTGATGGTACTGAACGCTTTCTGGCTAAATATGGGCAGAATGCGGCAAACTTGACCTCTGAGGAAAACAAGACAAAAAACCTCTCGGAAATGGCACAGGACTATGCTCGTCAAAAAGCAGCTGATGTTGCCACCGATGAAATATCTCACTGGCTGTCAAAAGCTGGTAATGCTAGGCTCAATATTAACCTTGATAAACAACTGTCGATTAAAAATACCCAATTGGACTGGTTGATACCTTGGTATGACCAACCCGATTTGTTACTGTTTTCCCAACACAGCATTCACCGAACTGATGGCAGGCTGCAAACTAATCACGGTATAGGGTTACGCCACTTTAACCAAAATAGCATGATGGGTCTGAATACCTTTTTTGACCATGATTTATCCTATCATCATTCCCGCTTAGGATTTGGCCTAGAATACGCACAGGATTACGCCAAAATCAGCGCTAATAGCTACTTAAGGCTATCTTCTTGGCGCAGCACATCAGAATTAAAAGATGATTATGATGCGCGCCCTGCCAATGGGTGGGATATTCAAGTCGAAGGGTGGCTTCCTACTTATTCAAACTTAGGCGCTAACTTAAAACTAGAGCAATATTACGGTGATGACGTCGCTTTATTTGGTAAAAATAAACGTCAGAAAAACCCTATGGCCACCACTGTTGGTGTGCATTGGACCCCTTTCCCATTGCTGGGTATTAATGCAGAGCATAAAATAGGAAATGGCAATACCAACGAAACTCGTGTAAACCTCGGTTTAACCTGGCTATTAGGCAAAAATCTAGCGCAGCACCTTGACGCTTCAGCAGTCGATGCAACTCACCGTATTTCCAGTAACCGTCATGATTTTGTTAATCGCAACAATAATATTATTTTGGAATATCAAAATAAAAACTTAATTTTGCTGTCATTACCTCAGGTTATTCAAGGCGTGACCGGCGAAGAAGTGTCTATTATTCGCAACTTAATCTCAGAGTATCCTCTCGAAAAAATTATTGTTGAAGCCCCTGAGTTGGTAGCGGCAGGTGGTAGCATTACGCTAAATGGTCTCAAGAGTTCAGTGAAGTTGCCCTCTTACAAAATAGCGGAAAATGACGTTAAAAACCAACAACTCAACCGATATCGCCTAACAGTAACCGCTTATGACATTAAGGGGAACATGTCACCACAAGCTGAAACCTTAGTTGAAGTGTCCAATACTGGCTTGCTCGCTATCATCCATAAAAATGGTACAAAAAAGAGTAATGTTATAGCAAATGGTCGAGACCCAAATGTATTCACTGTAGTTATTAAGGATTCGCTTGGACATACCGTCCCAAATGCAAAAGTGAATTTTACCCTACCCGCTGGGCTTACCTCGTTCAATCAAAAAAATACAAGTTATTATTCGTTATTTAACCATTTTATGTGGAAAGCACAGGTCGCAAAATCCGCTTCAGAACAAGAGTTCGCCATTATCGCTAATAGCAAAGGAGAAGCTTCTATTCAATTTACAGCTTCGGTATCAGGGAGCTACGCCTTAAAAGCCAGTACGCAATATGGTGCAGAAATTAACGAACAGTTTAACTTTAAACCCGATATTGATCAGTCGTTTATCGGCAGTATAGAGATTATGCAAAACAATGCGTTGGCAGATGGGAACAGTAAAAATAAAATTAAATTTCATATTGTGAATAATAGCCGACAAAGTATCGCAGGTGCACAAGTGCATTTTAGTGGTAAAAATGTCGCTATTTCACCGACGATACCTACCGATGAGCAGGGAAATACCGAATTAGAAATCAGTAGCTTAACTGCTGGAACAACAGAAATCATTGCCACTCTTAATGGTGATAGCAGGGTCATACCGGTTAACTTTATAGACAAAAATGCCACGTATCACAGTCAAGAAAACCGTATCGTTTATAAGGGGGCCTTATTTAGGCAGCCCACTCATAAACCTGCCCCCCAAACAGACTCATTGTGGCATTTATTCGGTCAATTATTTTAATTATATGGATACCCCTCACTTGAGACCACGCCATAAAATAAAAATAGTGGTTTAACTCTTAGCTCATTATTACCCCTTAAATGGGGCTTTTTTTTATTTTTTAGTAACGAACTGATGACGGCCACAAACCGCGACTAAATTTAATATTATTCCAATAAGAATAGCGTTTATACCATCTATTGATTAATTTGAAATGCATAATTTCCAACCCATTATTTCACCCTTTAGATAACTGATTTTGTTCAGGTAAGATTAATTCTCAAGCAACATAAATAGCATTTACTCGCGTTATAAACGGTCGCTTTTTATTAGCAATAAAAGCCACTCATCCCCCATTTTTTCGCCTTGCAAATTCCGCTTCTGTTTAAGTCAAACTAATTCACAAGCTCTTACCTTTATAAGCATTCCACAATAACAAAGTTAAAATTAAAACTAGGAATGAATTAAATGAGCCCCACTACATCAACAGCAAAGCCAACATTGAGACACAGACTCTCAAATGGTTTTGTGATATTTACTGCTATTTGGTCTTCGGCTGTTATGCCTGTTATGCCAAGCTACGCAAAAATGTTAAGCCCTGATGAATTGCCAACACTAGGTGGTGATTCACTCCCTCTTGATGACAATAAAACCGAACAGCTTATTGCTGAGTATAGCCAAAGTGCCGCTCGTTTTATTTCGGATAAGAAAAAAGCTGCAGACCTCGCTGAGCTAGCACAGGATTACACGCGTAATAAAGTTACCAACGCAGCAACAAATGAAATCAACCATTGGTTATCCCAAACGGGGAACGCCAAATTTAGTGTTGACGTAGATAAAAAATTAAAAATTAAAAATACCCAGTTAGATTGGTTAATCCCTTGGTATGACCAACCTGATTTATTACTGTTTACCCAACATAACGTTCATCGTACTGATGGCCGCTTACAAACCAATAATGGTGTTGGCGTCCGTCACTTTACCCCGGATAGTATGGTAGGCACGAATGCCTTTTTTGACCATGACTTATCTCGTTATCACTCTCGTGTCGGTTTTGGGGTTGAATACGCACAAGATTTCTTAAAATTGAGTGCCAATACTTACCTGCGTACCTCGTCATGGCGGGGGGCGTCTGAATTAAAAAATGACTACAATGCTCGCCCAGCTAACGGTTGGGATTTGCAAGCTGAGGGCTTTTTACCATCATATCCGCACCTTGGTGGAAACCTGAAGTTTGAGCAATATTTTGGGGATGATGTTGCTTTATTTGGCAAAGATAAGCGCCAAAAAAACCCACTGGCAACCACAATTGGTATGAGTTGGACCCCTTTCTCACTGGTAACCTTAAGCGCAGAACAGAAAATAAGTGGAGGATTGAGTGAAACCAATGCCAAAATGGAATTCACTTGGACATTGGGTAAAAGCTTAGCTGAACACCTTGACCCGACTAAAGTCGTTGAGTCGCGCCGTCTATTAGGTAGCCGATATGATTTCGTTAACCGTAATAATAATATCGTATTGGAATATCAAAAGAAAACCTTGATATCGCTTTCTCTTCCTGACATGGTCCAAGGAAAAACAGGGGATATACTCCCTATCATCAATTCCCTTAGTACCAAGTACCCTTTAAAAGACATCACAGTCCAAGCCCCGGAGTTTTTAGCTGCTGGCGGAGAGATCTTACTTGATGGTGCAAAAACAAAAGTTAAATTGCCCACCTACAAAGTGGCAATGACCAAAGAAGAAAGCAAGAAAAATAACCGCTATCGATTCACAATAACCGCATCTGACCACAATGGAAATCACTCTCCACAAGGAACGACATGGGTTGAAGTTACCGACTACGGCGTATTATCAATTAACCCAAACGAGGTCATCAAACAAGGTAACGCGATAGCTAATGGCCAAGATATCAATACATTAACCATAATTGCCCGGGATGCTTTAGGAAATATCGCACCGGACTCCGTCGTGACCTTCACCTTGCCTGCTGAGCTCAAACTGGCTACGCCAAAAGCCACCTCGTCACAAATGGCTTTTTCTAATCTATTTAAAAAAATGCAGGCGGCAAAATCAACCACCCAAAGCAAATATCGCGTTATCACCAATATGAAAGGAGAAGCATCGATTCAATTTACCTCTCTCGTCACAGGTAAGCACCGAATTCAAGCGACTGCAAACGGCGGCGTACCGGTTGAAGCGGCTTTTTCCTTTATTGCAGATACCCGCCAAGCGCATATTAATCATTTTAATATCCTCAGTGATAATGCGGTTGCAGATGGAAAATCTACAAATAAAATTCAATTCCATATCACTGATAACCATGCACACCCAATTCAGGGTGCCATGCTGCAACTTGATGCTGAAAATGCCAATGCCACACAGCTAAGCCCAACCGATGAGCAGGGTAACACTGATGTTGAAGTGGACAGCAAAATAGCGGGAACAACTAAACTGTCCGCAACACTCAATGAACAACGCGTTGAAGTAAAAGTGAATTTTGTATTTGGTCAGCTAGCCAATGTCTCCATTTTAGACCTTGAGAAAACAGCCGCGGGTACAGATAGTATCATCATGATTTCTTTAACTGACCAATATAACAACCCAATTTCTGGGGCTGATGGTAGCGTAATAGCCAACATCGATGGTCAACCAACCCCCATTACAATAAGTGAAACTTTTGCAGGTAGTGGCGTTTATATCGGCACATTACCGGGACAACAAAGCGGTACACCAAACGTAACGGTGACTATTGGTACACACACATCTTCCCCAGAAGTTCTAATCGTTGAGTCTCCGAAGCCAATTACTCCTCTCACGCCAGATGGGACAGGAAAAAAAGGGGAAAAAGGTGTTGTTGATAATATAACTATAACGCCTAGTTCTCCCTACTCTTTGCAATCTGGGGATACGCTTGATGTTACCGTCACCATTAAAGATGCCTTTGGTAACGGCTTAACAGATTTAAACAGCAATAATATCAATATTGGCAAATACCAAGGCGATACATTGAAATGGATTGATAACGGTGATGGTTCATACACCACCTCTTTACCATTAACCGAAGTCGGTACCAATGATTTAACTGTTTCTGTTAATGGAACAATGAGCCCAGCCACTAAAGTCGAAGTGGGCAACGCCACAGGCACTAAAAATGTCGATAACGTGAAAGTCACCAACATCAGTAAACCCGCAGCAGGTGAAAATGGTACCGTGACTTTCCAGTTAAGTGATAAACACAACAACCCCATAGTCGGCGAAAAAGAAATTACCGTTAATATTGATGGTCAGCCACACACTTTGCCAGTAACAGAAACCTCCCCAGGTACTTATGAAGCTATTATTCAGGGGCAAATTGCAGGCAACCATTATATTTCAGTGGTCGTTAACGGGAAAGAGTCCCCCAAAGAATTGCTAATTGTTGATAAGCCACAACCTATCAAGCCTAAAGACCCGAGTGGTATAGGGCAAAAAGGTGAGCAAGGCGTCGTCGATAATATCGCCATCACCACAGGTGATACCAGCCATCTACAATCTGGCGATAAGCTCGAAATCACCGTAACCATCACAGATGCCTTTAACAATGGTTTGTCAGGGCTAGACACTAATAATATCAACATTGGTAAACACAAAGGCGATACGTTGAAATGGGTCGATAACCAAGATGGCTCATACTCTACCAATATTGAATTAACAGAAATTGGCAATAATGACCTCACTGTTTCTATTAATGGCTCTACCAGCCCACAGAAACAAACCCAAGTTAGCCATGCCAAAGGAAAAGACAAAGTTAGCAAAATCGTCATTACCAATCCCCCTCCCCCAGCAGCGGGCGCGCAAAGCACACTGACTGTCAAATTAACCGACAAAAATGGTAACCCTGTGGTTGGTGAACAGGAAATGGTGATTAAAATTGATGGCAAACCCTACACTTTACCTGCAAAAGAAGGAAAACCGGGTATTTATGAGGTCACATTGCCAACGCTACAAGCAGGCAAACATGATATTCATGTTAGTTTGAATGGCACCACATCAATTAAAGAAAAGTTGCTGGTTGAGCAGCCAAAATCAATTTCCCCGAACAACCCAAACGGAACGGGCCAACTAGGCGAGAAAGGTGTTATTGACAAAGTGGCTATCACGGTTGATCACACTCACCGTTTTGAATCCGGTAATCCTCTTGATGTCACCGTAACGGTGTCAGATGCCTTTGGTAACGGTTTAGCTGGTTTAAATACCGATAATATCGATGTCGGTAAACACAAAGGGAATACCTTAAAATGGGGAGACAATGGCGATGGCTCTTATACCACTACCTTGACCTTAACCGAGGTTGGCAGCAATGATTTAACCGCCTCAGTCAATGGTACCCGCAGCCCACTCACAGAAGTACAGGTTAATAACGCCACAGGGGCGTCCCATGTCGACCAGGTGAAAATCACCAAAACAGAAAAACCAGCGGCAGGCTCAAATAGTATTGTGACTATCGAGTTAACCGATAAACATGGCAACCTAGTGGCCGGTGAAAAAGAAATAACTATCAATATTGATGGTCAAGCCCATAAACTGCCAGCGAGAGAAAGGAAACCGGGTATTTATGAAGTCACGCTACCAGCACTGCAAGCGGGTAATCATAGCATTAGCGCGAATGTGAATAGTAAGGTCTCAACTGAAAATACAATCGTGGTCGCGAAACCAACACCAATAAAATCGAATAATACCGGAAAACTTGGGGAAAAAGGTGTTGTCAACAACATTGCCATGACAATGGGCGATACCAGCAACTTACAATCTGGCGATCAGCTTGGGATCACAGTGACTATCACTGATGCCTTTCATAACGGTTTAACCGAGATCAATACCCATACTATCAACCTTGACGGGTTTAACGGCAAACCAGTCTGGAAGGATGAAGGCGATGGTTCTTACACCACCACCATCACATTAACAGAGATTGGCTCAAAAGATTTAACCGCCTCAATTAACGGTCAAAAAACCCCTGCGACGGCCATTCAAGTCAGCAACGCTTCGGGTAAAAATAACGTCAGTAAAGTTGAAATTACCAAAATAGAAAAAGCAGATGCAGGTTCTAATAGCACACTGACTGTTAAATTAACCGATAAAAATGGTAACCCTGTGGTTGGTGAACAGGAAATAATTATTGAAATTGATGGCAAAAAACACACACTACCCATCAAAGAAATCGCCCCTCAAACCTATGAGGTTATTCTTCCAGGGCAACACGAAGGTAAGCATAGTATTATCGCGGAAGTGAATAATAAGCTGTCAGGCGTAAAAACACTGGTAGTTGAGAAATCAAAACCCATTAAATCAATAAACCCAACTGGCAGTGGTCTGCAAGGGGCAAAAGGTGTTATCGATAAAATTACCATGACCACCGGTAGTGTAGCCAATCTGCAATCAGGCGACGCACTCCGTGTGATGGTAACGCTAACCGATATCTTTGGTAATACATTAACAGGGATCGACACCAGTAATATTATTCTTGATGGCTATAATGCTGGAACACTACAATGGATTGATAACGCTAACGGAACTTACTCAACCACCTTGCCATTAACTCAAATAGGAGACTATAAATTAACCGCTTCAATTAGTGGTCATAAAACACCTCACACACCAATTAACGTCGCTAATACGACAAATAGTGCCAAAGTGAGCAATATCATCTTTGACGCTATCCCCTCTAGTGCAACAGGTGACAATAGAGTTATTACACTAAAAGTGACTGATGCTAATCAGCATCCTGTGACCCAAATAGCAAATGAAATACAAGTCACCATTGAAGGGAAGACAAACACTTTACAATTAGCAGAATCAACAACAAACAAAGGCACCTACATGGCTGTTTTGCCGGCGCAAATGCCTGGCACTTACATAATTAATGCCAAAGTTAACACGAAAACCGAGACAAGGATCTGGGTGGTAGGAGCAGCAAACACTATTACCGCCTCCCCGCAGGGCCAATTAAATGAACGCGGCACCCTCAACACCATTGAGTTTCAAATATCACCCCATAATGGTCTAAAAGTTGGCGACACCCTAACCCTAACCGCGACCATGAAAGATGCGTTTGGTAATACCTTAACAGGTGTTGATACAAAATTAATTAACTTACTTAAAAGCAAGAATAAAAATGCGCCATGGCAAGATAATCAAGATGGTTCTTACCGTTCAAGCCTACAGTTAATTCAGTTTGGAAAAGCGTCATTAAAGGTTGAGGCCAATGGCATCCAAAGTAATGAAGTGGCTATTGATGTGGCCTATAGCGAGCAAGTCAGCCATATCACCGCATTAAGTTTAGAGCCTATTTCCAATAGCGAAGCAGGTAATCAACCCACTATTACGGTGAAAGCTATTGATAATCAAGGTCATGCAATTACAAATATTGCAAATGCCATCACTGTAGCGGTAAACGGTCAAAAAGTGGCTGTCACCTTGACTGAATCTACACAAAATAAAGGCTCTTACATTGGCACCTTGCCAGCAATGACGGCAGGGAAATACACTGTCGAAATCAAAGCTGGTAACCAAACACAATCAAAAGAGTGGACTGTCAATGGCGCAACCACTATTACAGCCAATCCCAAAGGCCATACTGGTGACCGTGGTGTCGTTAACAATATAACACTCAATACGTCGTCAATTACCGCACTCAAATCTGGTGACTCTCTAAAGCTAACGGTCACCGCAAAAGATGCATTTAACAACCCCCTTAAAGGGATTGACCTGAACAGCATTACGCTAACGCACAACCAAAAAACCAACGTGACGTGGAAAGACAACCAAGATGGCACTTATACCACTGATTTATTGCTAACCCAACTCGCTAGCGACACAGTAAAAGTGAGCATCAATGGGCATGCCCAAAACGTCAATATTGTGGTGAATAATGCGATAGAAAGCACAAAAATCACCCATGTTGTACTTGAGCCTATCTATGCAAGTGAAGCAGGTGAAACTCAAACTATTACAGTAAAAGTTACTGATAATAATAAGCACCCGGTTACTGCAATTGCTAACCATATCACTGTTAAGATCAACAAACAGTCTCGATCAATACCTTTTACTGAATCCTCAACCCACAAAGGCATTTACACCGCCGCATTACCTGTAGAAAAAACAGGAGATTATACTATTGAGGTGAGTGCTAACCGTCACACATCAACAAAAACGTGGCAAGTAAAACAGCCTACGACCATTAAAGCGACAGCAAAAAATGGGAGTGGCGCAGAAAATCAACGTGGTGTAGTTAAAACTGTTAAATTAACCTCTTCGTCGCCCAACGGTCTCAAATCAGGGCATTCGTTACAATTAACCGTAATACTAAAAGATGCCTTTGGTAACACCCTTGAAGGTGTTGATAGCTCAGCTATTCAATTGCGGAACAAGCAAGCAAGCACTGTCAGTTGGTCAGACAACCGCAATGGAAGCTATACCATTATTTTACCGTTAACCGCTATTGGTGAAGATCAATTAATGGTTACCGTAAATAAGAAAGACAGTTCACCGCTGAAAATTAACGTCGATAATGCGACGGGTGCAACTCAAATTCATAAGGTCGAAATTAACAAGCTACCTAGCCCAGCAGCAGGTAAAAACAGCACCATCACGATTGTATTAACTGATGCAAACTCCCTGCCTGTCACAGGAGTGAACGGTAGTGCAATCCTTTCTATTGATGGTGTAGAAACGTTAATTAATATCACTGAAAAAACCAAAAACACGGGGATCTACACCTCATCGCTTTCAGGTCAAAAATCCGGCGATCATAAAATAAAGGTTACGGTTGGTGGTATTCATTCAACAGAATCAACCTTACACGTCAGCGCACCAAACGCCATCACCAACAATAAGCATGGCGCAGAGGGTGAACATGGCGTGGTAAAAACCGCTGAGCTCACAATCGCACCGGCTCAAGGCTTTAAATCAGGGGATAATGTAACACTGACACTGACGTTAAAAGATGCGTTTGATAACACACTGGTAGGGGTTGATACCTCAGCAATTAAGCTTACCCATAACCAACGACTGACTCCAGTTTGGACAGATAGAAAAAATGGCACCTATACCGCGGCATTAAAGCTGACAAAATTAGGTCAAGACCAGCTCTTTATCGCCGTGAATAACGAACAAAGCCAGAGCGTTTCCATTTATGTCTCCGCGCAAGCAGACAACAAGGCTATCCAACAAATCAACATTACTGATGTTACCCAAGTTGCAGCAGGAGCAAACAGCGCCTTTGTGGTTGCATTAATCGATGATCAGGGTAACCCTGTCAATGGCATCGATGACGTAACGGTGAAAATCGATAAGCACCCACCAATCTCTGTTTCAGTCACTCAACAAACGGATGGCAGTTACACAGGAACATTACCGGGGCAACTCAGTGGTGCTCATGAGGTGGTTATTTCTACCAATGGGCTAACATCCAAGCCAAAAACGCTAAACGTGGCACAAGCCGATACCGTTACCGCAACGGCAGATGGCAGTGGCATAAAAGACAAGCAAGGTGTTGTTAGCAGCGTGGTACTAAGTGCATCAAAAACAGCGTTAACATCTGGCGCGAATGTGCAACTGACCGTCAGCTTAAAAGATACCTTCCACAATCCACTCAAAGGAGTTAGCAGTAAACATATTGCGCTACAACATAGCCAAACGGGCAGTGTGGCATGGGTAGATCACAATAACGGCAACTACACAGCAACATTGCCGTTAAATAAACTGGGGCCTGATACACTGAAAGCCACAGTAAACTCAATAGCAAGCCAAGCTATCACTGTTCACGTACAAAATACCAACCAAGTGACGCAAATTAGCACACTGGAGCTTAGCCCTATTACCCCAACAGCTACAGGTCACTCGCCAACACTGACAGTGAAAGCCGTTAATATCAATAACCATGGCATCACGGGTATTGCTGATAACCTTAAAGTTTCACTTGATAGTGCGTCACAGCACCTAACTTTCACTGAAGATAGCCAACAACTAGGGACTTATACCGCCACCTTACCGCCTAAAAAAGCCGGTAGCTATACAGTTGAAGTTCGTGCGAATACACACACAGTAACACAAACCTGGGTGGTAAACGCTGCAACGGTCACCAAAGCAGCCCATCACGATGGTTCTGGGGTTCAGGGTCAGATAGGTGTGGTTAATACCGCTGAACTGGCCATAAAAACCACCGCCAACCTCAAATCAATGGATACGATAAAACTAACGCTGACGTTAAAAGATGCGTTTGATAACACACTGGTAGGGGTTGATACCTCAGCAATTAAGCTTACCCATAACCAACGACTGGCTCCAGTTTGGACTGATAGCAAAAATGGCACCTACACTGCGGACTTAATGTTAACAGCATTGGGTGAAGACCTCTTAGTCGCTAAGGTTAACAGCACGCAAAGTGATCCGGTTAAGATTGACGTGAAAAAAACACAAGGAGATAAACACAT
This sequence comes from Providencia sp. NPDC089933, assembly GCF_049545585.1. Taxonomy (NCBI): domain Bacteria; kingdom Pseudomonadati; phylum Pseudomonadota; class Gammaproteobacteria; order Enterobacterales; family Morganellaceae; genus Providencia; species Providencia sp. NPDC089933. The sequence continues at coordinate 115,685 of NZ_JBMWDT010000011.1, read as the reverse complement.
CAACAAGGTTGTTATCACCCATATAACCCCTTCTGTAGGCGCAGGGGCAGAAAGTACCTTAACGTTTACCTTAGCCGATGTTCAAGGGAACCCAGTTGATGGCATCCAGCAGGTTGAGGTCGCAATCGATCAGCTTAAACCGAAAAAAATTAACGTCAATCAACAAGCGGATGGCAGCTACACAGGAACATTAGCGGGGCAACTCAGTGGTGCTCATGAGGTGGTTATTTCTACCAATGGGCTAAAATCCAAGCCAAAAACGCTAAACGTGGCACAAGCCGATACCGTTACCGCAACGACAGATGGCAGTGGCATAAAAGACAAGCAAGGTGTTGTTAGCAGCGTGGTACTAAGTGCACCAAACACAACGTTAACATCTGGCGCGAATGTGCAACTGACCGTCAGCTTAAAAGATACCTTCCACAACCCACTCAAAGGAGTTAGCAGTAAACATATTGCGCTACAACATAGCCAAATGGGCAGTGTGGCATGGGTAGATCACAATAACGGCAACTACACAGCAACATTGCCGTTAAATAAACTGGGGCCTGATACACTGAAAGCCACAGTAAACTCAATAGCAAGCCAAGCTATCACTGTTGACGTACAAAATACCAACCAAGTGACGCAAATTAGCACACTGGAGCTTAGCCCTATTGCCCCAACAGCAGCAGGTAACTCGCCAACACTGACGGTGAAAGCCCTTGATATCAATCAACATGGTGTCACGCAAATTGCTGATGACTTTAAGGTCACGCTCAATGGTGCACTGATAGACGCCATTTTCACTGAATCCTTAACTTCAAAAGGGGCTTACACCGTGACCTTGCCACCGCAAAAAGTCGGTAAATATACGGTTAAAGTGACTGCCTATAAACAAACCGCACAGCAAACGTGGGAAGTTAATGTGGCTTCTGTCATCACGGCAACCAACACCTCGGGAACGGGTACGCAGGGTGCACGCGGCGTGGTCAAAACCGCCGAGCTCACAGCGGTATCAACTCAAAACCTGAAATCAGGGGATAGTGTAAGACTGACGCTGACCTTAAAAGATGCGTTTGATAACCCTCTAAGTGGTATTGATGTTAAAAACATCAAATTAACCCACAACCAAACCGGTAATGGGCTTTGGGTTGATAACAAAGATGGGACCTACATTGCGGACTTAATGTTAACGGCATTGGGTGAAGACCTCTTAGTCGCTAAGGTTAACAGTTCGCAAAGTGATCCGGTTAAGATTGACGTGAAAAAAACACAAGGAGATAAACACATCAACAAGGTTGTTATCACCCATATAACCCCTTCTGTAGGCGCAGGGGCAGAAAGTACCTTAACGTTTACCTTAGCCGATGTTCAAGGGAACCCGGTTGACGGCATCCAACAGGTTGAGGTCGCAATCGATCAGCTTAAACCGAAAAAAATTAACGTCAATCAACAAGCGGATGGCAGCTACACAGGAACATTAGCGGGGCAACTCAGTGGTGCTCATGAGGTGGTTATTTCTGCCAATGGGCTAAAATCCAACCAAAAAACGCTAAACGTAGCGCAAGCCGATACCGTTACCGCAATGGCAGATGGCAGTGGCATAAAAGACAAGCAAGGTGTTGTTAGCAGCGTGGTACTAAGTGCACCAAAAACAATGTTAACATCTGGCGCGAATGTGCAACTGACCGTCAGCTTAAAAGATACCTTCCACAACCCACTCAAAGGAGTTAGCAGTAAACATATTGCGCTACAACATAACCAAACGGGCAGTGTGGCATGGGTAGATCACAATAACGGCAACTACACAGCAACATTGCCGTTAAATAAACTGGGGGCTGATACACTGAAAGCCACGGTAAACTCAATAGCAAGCCAAGCTGTCACTGTTGACGTACAAAATGCCAACCAAGTGGCGCAAATTAGCACACTGGAGCTTAGCCCTATTGCCCCAACAGCAGCAGGTCACTCGCCAACCCTAATGGTGAAAGCCCTTGATATCAATCAACATGGTGTCACGCAAATTGCTGATGACTTTAAGGTCACGCTCAATGGTGCACTGATAGACGCCATTTTCACTGAATCCTTAACTTCAAAAGGGGCTTACACCGCCACCTTACCGCCTAAAAAAGCCGGTAGCTATACAGTTGAAGTTCGTGCGAATACACACACAGCAACACAAACCTGGGTGGTAAACGCTGCAACGGTCACCAAAGCAACCCATCACGATGGCTCTGGGGTTCAGGGTCAGATAGGTGTGGTTAATACCGCTGAACTGGCCATAAAAACCGCTGCCAACCTCAAATCAATGGATACGATAAAACTAACGCTGACCTTGAAAGATGCGTTTGATAACCCTCTAAGTGGTATTGACGTTAAAAATATTGAATTAACCCACAACCAAACTAGTAATGTGCTTTGGGTTGATAACAAAGATGGGACCTACACTGCGGACTTAATGTTAACGGCATTGGGTGAAGACCACTTAGTCGCTAAGGTTAACAGTTCGCAAAGTGATCCGGTTAAGATTGCTGTCGGGCATGCTGAAGGGGATAGCAAGGTTTCCCAGATTAAAATTCTGTCGTCCATGCCTGTACCTATGTTAGCGGGCGTAGGCGGTACACTGGCGCTTTCCATAACAGACAAAAACGGTCACCCAGTCGCCAATATTAATCAAGTGTCATTTGGCATCATAAATGGTTCCTCATATGCGCACAACGTCTCTCAATTGGCTAATGGTAACTATATTTTTACATTACCAACCCTACAGGCAGGGGGATACACCTTTAGGATTAGCATTTACAAAGTATCCGACACTATAAGCCTCACAGTGGAAAAACCAAAAGTTATTCTCGCAGATAAACCTGATGGCTCGGGGGCGACAGACTCACGCGGCGTGGTGAAGAACGTACAATTTGACCCTATACAGATAACTCATCAGCAAGCCGGTAATAAACTAAAACTCACAGTCACCTTAACTGACCATTTTGATCATAAGCTAATCGGTGTTAGTCGCGGCATTATGACCAAGACAAAACAAGCCAGCTCTGTAAAATGGCAGGATAACGCAGATGGCAGCTATTCCACGGAGTTGTTGTTGAGTAAAGTAGGGACAGATACGTTACAAGTAACCGTCAATAACATTTCCCAATCACAAACCATTCAAGTTAATGCCCCAGAAGGTAAATCTGCCGTTCACAGTGTGGAGTTAAAGGAGACTGGCAAGACGTTTATGGTCGGCGATTCCGTCGAATTACAATTAACATTGACAGATAGCCATGGTAACGGTGTTGAAAAGGTACAGGCTAGCGATATTCGATTAGAGCATAATAATACGCTTATCTCTGCACTCTCTTGGCAAGAACTAGGCACAGGGGTTTACACCACCACACTCCCGTTACATAAACAAGGGAGAAACACTTTTGTAAGTCGAGTTAACAACCAAGCAAGCACACCACTTGCCGTTAGCGTCAACGCACTAACCGGCCCAACACAGGTAAAAACCGTTCAGCTTAACGCCAGCACTAACCAACTGACAGTGGGAAGTAAAACAGAACTGACTCTGACATTATTAGACCAATGGAATAATGGTGTTGGCGGGATCACCGCTAAAGATATCACCATTAATGATACGCATATTAAGAAAAACCTAACGGGTTTAATCTGGACGCCACAAGGAAATGGTATCTATACTGCACCAACAACGGTTTCTACCGTAGGGGTCCACTCGCTGAAAGCAACCGTTAATCTAATAGAAAGTCATAATGTATTGGTTGATGCGCAGCCGTCAACCAACCAAAGTCATATAAATAAAGTTAAACTAACAACAAACTTAAGCACCATTACCGCAGGCAGTAAAGTCACGTTATCGCTAAAAATAACTGATATAAATGACAATCCAGTTATTAAACTCGATAATCATAAGATCACGCTGACTGAAAGTAACAACACCATACCCACTGTCTGGGATGAAGATCTCCATGGCTTAGGTATCTACTCCACCAGCATCAAGCTCACTAAGGTTAAAACACATAAGCTAAAGGCTGAAATTGGCCAGTTTACAGATATAACAAATGTCATGGTCAATTCACCATCGGGTAAAGATGCGGTGACGGCAATCGCCATTTCACCGATAGCCAGAAGTGAAGCAGGGGAAGCATCATCGTTCTTAATTCACTTAACTGACCAATATCGAAACCCTGTTAACAATGTCCTGAGTAGTGATATCACCGTGAAAATTAATGGGCAAAAACAGAACATTATATTTACGGAAAAAAATATATTGAACGGGTATACAGCTCACCTTCCTGCCGCTAAAGCTAACAGTTATCAGATAATGGTGGAAGTTAACGGGCTATCAAAAACTGCCGAATGGGTCGTTAATCCCCCTATAGCGGTCCCAATCACTTCTTATGATAAAGATGGGTTAAGGCGCTCATTAGAGACGATTTTTATTACTCACAACGCTCAAAGCACCACAATAAATTCAGGTGATAAAGTCACTCTAACTGTTGCGCTAAGAGATAAGTTCGATAACAAACTCACTGGTGCAAAAAACGCATTGAATTTACTGACTAATCTACAACCAACTACCGCATGGATAGAAGTCAGCGATGGGCTATATACTCAAGAAGTCATTATGAACAAGCTACACAAGCAATCAATTCAAGTGGTGGCAAATAAAATGCTCAGCGATAAGCTTGAGCTAACCATTTCACCTGCCGAAGGGGTAAGTCATGTCCATAAAACCCGACTTGAAACCAAAGAAGGCACCATTGAAGCAGGTAAAGAAGTCACCTTAACATTAACCCTAACCGATAGCGTTGATAATGGGGTTATCAAGGTCGATACTAACGATATTCAATTCACCAACAACCAAAAAGCCGTCAAGACGACATGGGCTAACATACAAGATGGCGTGTATACCACCAAACAACGGTTAGAAACCATGGGTAATTACCAGTTCAAAGCGGTTGTAAACAACCAACCAAGTCGTATACAGACCGTGGAAGCCACCTATCCAAGCGGAAAGGATGTGGTAAAAACAGCGGACATATCAGCAAATACCAGCATGGTTAGTGCAGGTGAAAATGTTGAGTTAACCTTAACACTGAAAGACCAATACCAAAACTTGGTGACTGGCGTCAATGGCTTGGATATTACTTTAGTCGATAACCATAGCAAACAAAAAATTGATAGCAGTAGCATTGCTTGGAACATGGAATCAGCGGGGGTTTATAAAGCCAAAGTTCCACTGACATTAGTCGGTAAGCATACGTTAACAGCCACCGTGAATACGGTATCCGCTCCAACCAACGAAATTACGGTGAACTCCCTAACAGGTGCTGCGAATGTGAAATCTGCAACACTTTCAACATCAGCAAAATCAATCATGCCGGGTACTAATGTAGCACTATCCTTAACCCTAAAAGATAAATATGACAACCCGGTCACCAAGGTCGACACAAAGGATATTTCCTTAACTGATGCGTTCGCGACCTTGCCTACAGCAAGCGTAACGTGGAGTAGCTCGCAAGATGGCGTTTATACGACTAACGTCCAGTTAAATAAGGTAGGAAGCCACACATTAACGACCTCAGTTAAGAATGTGCTGTCTAATGATACCGTGAAAGTTGAATCATTCAGTGGCACTCGCCATGTGAATAATGCAACATTGGCTCTGGACAATTCAACAATAACCGTTGGCAATTCAGTCACATTAACCCTATCACTTATCGATATGTATGGTAACAACGTTAGTCAGGTGCCGGACGGTGACATCACCATAACTTATGGTAATACGACACTCAGTCCAAACTGGTCATCTTCTACGAATGGAACCTATACTGCATCGCTGCCATTTAACAACGTCGGCACTGGGTCATTGCAGGCAAGGGTGAATAAATACTATAGCCTTGCTCAAACCCTGACAGTCGCTCATCCAAGTGGCCAAGATAAAGTAGCAAAAGCTAACTTAACGGTAAAAACAACGTCACTCAAGGCTGGGCAAGACGTTGAATTAACCTTAGTGTTAAAAGATAAGCACGATAACTTTGTGATTGGCGTCAATGGCTCGGATATTGCTTTAATAGATAGCCATAAACAAAAAATTGATAGTAGCCGTATTGCATGGGGCATGGCATCAGATGGCGTTTATAAAGCCAAGGTTCCACTGACATTAGTCGGTAAGCATACGTTAACCGCCACCGTGAATACGGTATCCGCTCCAACCAACGAAATTACGGTGAACTCCCTAACAGGTGCTGCGAATGTGAAATCTGCGACACTTTCAACATCAGCAAAATCAATCATGCCGGGTACTAATGTAGCACTATCCTTAATCCTAAAAGATAAATATGACAACCCGGTCACCAAGGTCGACACAAAGGATATTTCCTTAACTGATGCGTTCGCGACCTTGCCTACAGCAAGCGTAACGTGGAGTAGCTCGCAAGATGGCGTTTATACGACTGATGTCCAATTAAATAAGCTAGGAAACCACTCGTTAATAGCAGAAGTTAATAATGTACCATCTAGCCATACAGTAGCAGTTAAGCCATTAAGTGGCCCTAGCCATGTCAAAACAGTCAAGTCAACTGTACCCAAGAAGGTTAAAATGGGTGAAAATACATCAATAACAGTAACCTTAGCTGATATGTATGGGAATGGCGTTATTGGCGTCCAAATGGCCGATGTCACTATTTCAGATACGCAAAATAATACCTCCCCTTCATCTTGGACAGATAATAAGGATGGTAGCTACACAGCAAACATTGTATTTAATACCCTAGTGACAAAGAAAATTAAAGTCAGTGTCAATTCACTCTCACACACCCAAGATGTAGAGGTAGCCGTTGGTGTCCCGGTATTTAGAACTGGTCGCAGTGAGTTCTCCGTTGTTAACCGCGATATTGATAAACGTGGTCACTCTATAGCCACTATCCAATTAGTGCTAAAAGATGCTGCTGGTAGCCTGATTACCGACCAATTCCCTACAATTAAGGTAAAAGGTGCGGCTTTGTATAATGATAACATGAAGGAACTCTCTAATTCCAAAGGGACTTATATCATTGATATATCCAGTGACAAACAAGGCACAGCGATTGTTGAAATAGATAAAGACTCCATCGGTGCAACAAACAGACCACCGACATTCACCTTTACCGCTTATGGAAAAGTACAGCTGGAGACTCATATTAACCCACATACTTTTGAATTCAACAGTGGTTTCCCTAAATTCGGATTCAAAGATGCAACCTTTACCATTAAGGTACCTGTTGGAAGGCCATCGGATTATAACTGGCAGGTATCTAAAAATTGGCTCACAGTCAATAACAATGGCGTAGTCACTTTCAACAAAAAACCAAGTTCTTCTTGGACGGCAGAAATCACAGCTCGTGCAAAATCAGGTGTTGGCCATGATGGGGTTGTCAAATATAGTATTACCCCCCACATTTGGTTGGATCTCCGCTCATCTAAAGAGAGTACGCCTGAAGAGCACTGTAAAATCAACGGAGGAACTCTTTCCACTGTTACTGATTTTGCTTCAAACTTCGCAAGACAAACAGGTTCAATCATCCCTGAATGGGGGAACCTACAAAGATATCAATCCAGCATCTTCGCAATTCCGTATATCGTAGTTAAGCATGACCAAAGTTCTACCCATGATCGTACTTTGCTATCTATTGTAGAGGGTGGCCTACTACCTTTTGACAGCAACTCCGGTGTAAGATTTTGGGACAATACCGCTGTCTGCGCCTTTAAACCTTAACTCACCCTCCCCCCGCCTCGGCGGGGGTTTTTCTTTTTATCCCTTTCTCACCCCATCCCAATCTACCCCAAACTTTGCCAAATATTTTCGCAGCCTATCTGCATCATTTGGCTGTTTTTTATGTTGCCGTGAAATGGCAAACAGCTCACGCCCCGCTTCTGACAAAGAAGATGAACGCCGGCAAACTTCCAGCACGGTTGCTAACTGTTGCTGGTCGAATAAATCAATTTCACCAATTTGCTTTGGTAATGCATTGGTTGATTTTGACTGCCATTGAGCTTGCAAACGGCCAATTTCCTCTTCGGCTACCGCTTTGGTAATACGCCCGCGTTCAGCAAACGTTGCCATTCGGTTAATGGAGGCACCCAACTCACGGAAATTTCCACGCCAATGGGCTTGAGGGGAACAGGCAAACTTCACATAAACGTTTCGAGCTTCGCTATCAAAACGAATTTGGCTTTGTTGGTCTTGGCAAAATTTGGCTAATTCATAATCAATATTCGGTTCGATGTCTTCACGGCGGTCACGTAAGCCCGGTAAGGCAAATGTCCACATATTGATACGGGCAAATAAGTCTTCACGAAATTTGCCCTCTTCCACTTGCTGCGCCAAATTACGGTGAGTCCCTGCAATTAATTGAAAGTCACTGTGAATTTCTTCATCTGAACCATAAGGAAAAAAGCTTTTCTCCTCAATGGCTTTCAATAGCATTGCTTGTTCATCTAGCCCAAGTTCCGCAATTTCATCGAGAAATAAAATACCGCCATCCGCTTCTTTCAGTAACCCACGCCTTGGGTTAATTGCCCCTGTGAACGCCCCTTTTACATGACCAAACAGCGTCGACATAGCGTTATCACCACGAAGCGTTGCACAGTTTACTTCCACAAATCGCCCTTTAACTTGATGGCGGCTTTCACGCAGTTGATAAATTCGCCGAGCTAAGAAAGACTTCCCCGCCCCCGTTGGCCCATTGAGTAAAATCGGGGCTTTAGAGCGTAGTGCGACGCGTTCGATTTGCTCAATCATGGTATTAAATGCCGCGTTGCGGGTGGCAATACCCGATTTTAAAAACGAAACCTGCTGTTGCTGCTCTGTTTGGAAACGGCTGGTGATGTGGGCGTAACGGCTAAGATCAAGGTCTATCACCGCATGAATACCGGCAGGGTCTTTCTCCCGCCCCTTTTGGCTTGGGGAGGTTTGAATTAACTTCGCAGGCAGGTAATGAGCCTCGGTTAATAAGAACCAGCAAATTTGCACCACATGGGTACCCGTAGTGATATGTACCAGATACTCTTCATTATCAGTATCAAATTGATAATGCGAAGAAAAATCCAGTAATGAGGTATAAACCTCTTCAAAATCCCACGGGTCAGCAATATCCACCTCATGCAGTACCACTTCCGTATTGGGAGAAGCTTGTTCAATGTCCTCTTTCACCCGGTGCGCCATGCCATAGTCATTCACCTGATGCAGTAATTCAAAACGACCAATATCCAAATTAGGCTGTTGGCAAAGGCCAACCGTTGGCCGCCATTTTGTCCAGCGATTGGCTTTTTTGCCTCTTCTATCGAGTACTGTGCCCAATACACCAATGACCACTTTGCGTTTCTTATTCATGATGAGTTTATATAAATTTATAAAGTGCGATATAAAAAGATAATAAATAGCCTAATTCATTTCTCTTGGTAATGTTAGTAAAATTTAACCAGATATATTTATTTGTTATTTTTCAATAATATAAAATTTTTTAACTTACTTTAATAAAAGTTGGCACGCTTCTGGCAATTATATCTTCATCCACTGCCGGAAATTGTCTGAACTTCGAGTTCAACCGGTGCAGACATGGTGACTCAGTCACTACATGGTCTGTATGCCGCCGTCAGTAAGATACCTTGGTAATAGCCTAGCTATCAGGTTCGACTCCTGAAAAAAATACAAATCCAACTGTATAAAACTAAGCAGAAGTTAAGCTTGAAACCGCCACTCGAGAGCTTTGCCGAGTGATGAGCAGAAATTTAGACAGCCAATTTTGGCACTCTACTTTTCCCCTCACCACTTCGCTTTTTTCTTCAGTGCCGGATAAATATTGAAAAAGGAAAAATAATGAAAAAAATAAATATCGCTCAAGGACAAATCGCATTGACCGCTAAAAATGGGGATTTTAAACAATTACTGACTGCGGGTGAGCACCGTTTAAACGATTGGTTTAATCAATTGACGGTGTCATTGTTCACACTTGATAACGAACCTATTGATGAAAAACTGGCAGACCACTTACGCCAATTTCACCCTGATTGGGTTGATGATCACTGTATTGACATCGCTTTGACTGATGACGAGATTGGTTTTATATACTTGCACAATAGTTTGACAGAAATACTGCCACCAGCGAGCCGTCGGTTGTATTGGAAAAATAGCAATAATTTAAAAGTGGAGCCGCAGTCGCTAGAAAATAGCGTTATTGACTCTGTATTCGTTGCACGTCTGATGGGTAAAAAACGCATTAAAGGCAATGAGTTGGCCTTAATTAGCCAGGTACCTGCATGGCATGTCGGTATGCTAAAAATTGATGGTGAGATACAAGATTTATTACAACCGGGAACTTACGGTTATTGGAAAATCAACCACAAACCGGAAGTTGAGATAATAGACACTCGCTTACAATCATTAGAAGTTAGCGGACAAGAGATTTTAACCAAAGACAAAGTCACATTACGCATCAACCTGTGTGCCAACTGGCGCTATCACGATGTTTTGCTGGCATTCTCAAAACTGAGCCAGCCTGTAGAGCATTTATATCGTGAATTGCAGTTTTCAATACGAGAAATCGTGGGTACCCGAACCTTAGATGAACTTTTAGAAAACAAGCAGTTAATTGATGAGTTGATGTTGATTCAAGTCGCGCAGTGCGTCGTTGAGTTTGGCTTAGAAATCGATAGTATCGGTGTAAAAGACATCATTTTGCCGGGGGATATGCGCACTATTTTATCTCAAGTCGTTGAAGCCGAAAAATCGGCACAAGCTAACGTGATCCGCCGCCGTGAAGAAACCGCCGCGACTCGTTCACTGTTAAATACCGCAAAAGTGATGGAAAACAACCCAGTTGCGCTGCGTTTAAAAGAACTTGAAACCTTAGAAAGTATCGCACATCGAATCGACCAAATTTCCGTTTATGGTGGGTTAGATCAAGTATTAAACGGATTGGTAAAAATTAAGGAATAACAATGAATAACAATAACTTTAATCAATTAATTCAAGAAAATGGCGTGCCTGTAAAAATGTGGACCAACGGCGTGCCTGTAGACCCGAAAGCGGTAACACAACTACAAAACACCGCTAAAATGCCGTTTATTTTTAAGCACCTTGCGGTAATGCCTGATGTACACGTTGGAAAAGGTTCGACGATAGGAAGTGTTATACCAACCAAAGGGGCGATTATCCCTGCGGCAGTTGGCGTGGATATTGGCTGTGGGATGATTGCCGTGCGTACATCATTAACAGCGGCTGATTTACCAGATAGCCTGCAAAATATTCGTTTCGCTATCGAAGCGGCGGTACCACATGGTCGAACAACCCACCGCCATGGACGTGATAAAGGGGCTTGGTATCGTACACCGGATATTGTCGATACCCACTGGGCGCACTTGGATGAAGAGTTTAAACGTATCTGTGATAAATACCCAAAACTACGTAACACTAATCATTACAAACATTTAGGGACATTAGGAACGGGGAACCACTTTATTGAACTGTGTTTAGATGAACAAGACCGTGTATGGGTAATGCTACATAGCGGGTCACGCGGGGTGGGAAATGCGATAGGTAACTTGTTTATCACGCTGGCACAAAAAGATATGCAACAGCATATCGCCAATTTGCCGGATAGAGACCTTGCTTACTTTGAAGAAGGTAGTGTGCACTTTAATGACTATATGGAAGCAGTGGGTTGGGCGCAAGACTTTGCTCGCCATAACCGTGAAGTAATGATGCACCGCGTATTGGAAGCACTATCACGTGAAATTCCAAAGCCGTTTATCACAGAACAAGAAGCCGTAAATTGCCATCATAACTATGTGCAAAAAGAACAGCACTTTGGTGAAGAAGTACTGGTAACCCGAAAAGGCGCGGTATCTGCACGAAAAGGCCAAATGGGGATCATTCCAGGGTCAATGGGGGCGAAAAGTTTTATTGTGCGCGGTTTAGGTGACGAAGAAAGTTTTTGTTCATGCAGCCATGGTGCAGGGCGGGTCATGAGCCGGACAGAGGCTAAAAAACGTTTCTCTGTAAGTGACCAAAAAATAGCGACGGCCCATGTTGAGTGCCGAAAAGACAGTGATGTGATTGATGAAATACCGATGGCTTATAAAGACATTGATGCGGTGATGGCTGCGCAGTCCTCACTGGTAGAAATTGTTCATACCCTACGCCAAGTAGTATGTGTAAAGGGATAAAAGGAGAAAGCATGGAAACTAGCCATGAAAGTATATCCGTGCTGATGAAAGAACGGATAGGTAAAACACTTAAAGAAATAGAAGAAACTCACCACGTTAAAATACTCTTTGCGTGTGAGTCGGGTAGTCGCGGTTGGGGCTTTGCCTCCCGCGATAGCGACTATGACGTCCGGTTTATCTATGTTCACAAACTTGATTGGTACCTAACATTGGATAAAAAACGCGATGTGATAGAGAAACCAATTGATGATGAGTTAGATGTGTCGGGTTGGGAGCTTTCTAAAGCATTGAAATTAATGCGAAACTCAAACCCCGCATTAATCGAGTGGCTACACTCACCCATTGTGTATTTTAAGGATGAGGCATTTTTTACTCAACTGGAGCAACTGGCTGCACAATTTTATTCGCCACTAAAATCACGTTATCATTATTTATCAATAAGTAAGCGCAATTTACATACTGATTTTAAAGGCAAACAAGTTAAACTGAAAAAATACTTTTACCTATTGCGTGCTGTATTAGCATTACACTGGATAGAAAAAAGTAAAAACATGCCTCCAATGGCATTTTCAGAATTGGTGACTGCAACAGTCTCAGATAAATCAGTACGATTAGAAATTAATGAGTTGTTGGCGATAAAAAGCCAATCTGACGAAAGTCATTATGGTGCGAGACGGCCAGCTATAGACCAACTCGTATCAGAGACTATGACTAATGCAGAGCGAATGCAATTCCCTGAACCCGCTTGCCGTGATAGCCGTTTACTAGATAGTTTTTTCCGTACAGTTGTATTAGAAAATAACTAGCTATTGGTTATTCAAAAAAATAGACCATCAGAATATTTTTGATGGTCTTTCTTTAAAGGCAATGTCAAACACTTAAGAAAAATAATATTACCGCCAGCATGGGTTCTTCATAATTGAGAATTTCCCTGCGCCCATAAATGCCAATGCAATCGAGCTTAAGAAGAAATAAACAATACTTTCGATAGCCCAAGCGCCGGTTTTATCGAGTAAAAAAGTTTTATCCAAACCAATCATTAGCCATGCAACAACCATGGTAAACGCCACTAATAAAGCTGATGGACGCGTTAAAAAACCTAAAATAATAAAAATTGGGGCAACCACTTCACCTAAAATAGTCCCATAGGCAATAAATTCAGGTAAACCGTAAGAAGCCAGCAATGCCTTAATACCACTAGCCCCTGTTAATAATTTACTCATACCATGGAACAGCATTAGCCCACCAACCGAAAGGCGTAATAGCAACCTTCCTAAATCTTCATGAGACAATAAACGATTACATAGATTGACCACTTTATACCCCCTTAGAATATTTAAGCACATCATTAAGTAGTATGACTTAAAAACGTATTATGGCTTAGAAATATAAAGTAAGAATCATTTTAATTTGCATTTCTTATAACTAAATCAATTTTCATTTAATTATAATTTATTAACCTTTAACTCTTTCAAATATTACGTTTAATTAACGATTTAAACATCAAAAATACTGATCAATTAAACCTAACATTAAAAACTTTATGAACAATTTTTTACCGTGACCAGAGCAAGCTCAGTCAACGCATTATAAAAAAGGCTCTGGTTTGTTCGATTTAATTGCTCAGAAAACTGTGGTAACCAACTTTCTAAATGTTCATGCAATAATTCTTTTAATGCCTCTTCTCTCACTTGTGAAGCTAAAACCGCCGCTTGAAATAACATTAAACCAACATGGTCTGACGGTTCTGGATAAGGTGTTTGTACCGTCAAACGCTCACGTTTTAAAAAATCACTTAACGCCGCTGTTGATGAGCCTTGCAATACCCCTTCAGGGTCTAAATATACCGAGCCCCATGGTGGGGCTGGTAATGCATTTGGCCTAATAAATAGCGCTGTCCACTGAGTATTTAACGTCGCGATATCTATTTTAAGTGACTCCGTAATACGGCGGCTAAGTTGAGAACTTATTTTACAGGGCCACTGAGAGGCAAAATCATCGAGCTTGAAAAAATGAATAGCATAATCAGCTGCGTCGTCCTCTGGTGAAAATAAATAACAAGTACCCAATATATTAAATGCTGCTGCATAGTGTGAAAAATGGATCATACAACGGGTTATTTCCTAGGTAATAGCGGTTATTCATTTAAAGATGAATAGTATAAAAACAGTAACGTAACAGAAATTCAGCAACAATAGCGGCAACACAGCCTACAGCAAAATAAACCTGACTCGCTGATGCATGAATACCCAGCGTTGTTTGCCGAACTTGGCGATAAACCCCATACCCTAAAACCACGATAGCCAATATGCCAATTAACCAACTCCCTATGCGTAATGACCAAATTCCTTGATAAGCACGGATAGAATCAATAGGAAAGGTAATAGATTCATTATGATAGCCAGTGTGTAATAAATAGCTTTCGTATGCAGGCTGATAAACTAAACGCGCTAATAAGCTAAGAGCAATAACTGCCCATAATATCCACAACCCTCGGACTGGAATTTGCACATCAAGTGAACCAACATTAAAACGCAATAACATATTGATGAGTAAATAATACCCCGCTGCTCCCGCGGTAAGCATCGTGCCGTAAAACATCAAATAGGTGTTATCATTCATCCAAGTTAACATTGATGTATACCGATAAATTGACGCCATAGCATACACATCACAGAGCCCAGCAATAATGGCTAACCCTAACAACAGATATGACAATTCCTTTTTGAACCATAACCATAAAAAAGTCAGCCCAAGAAAAGCAAAGTAGCTTGCAGTGAGTACCACTTCACGACTTAACCAAGACGAGAAAATATTTAACAGTGAATTAGGGGCATTAAGTGGCACGCCTAGGTGCGTAATCGAAGATAACAATCCAACACCAGCAAGCACACAAGCAACTAATAAATACCATAAGAAAAACTGTGAGTTAATTTTCCCCGCTAACGCCGTGGATAATTTTTTCGCAAAGACCCCCAACATCACACTCAGCCCAATGGATGTTTGCATTAAAAATGTGAATAACAATAATGGCCATTCATTCATTTGGCATCTCCTTGTAAGTCTTGAGTACGACCCGCCCCTTGATGTGGGTGGATCACTAAATTGGGATGGGTAATTGAGGAATCTGGTAACCCACGGACATCCGCTTGGTCCCCATACTGTTTTCTCAGTTCATCAATGGGGCCAAACTGAATAGCCCCTAACGGGCAAGTCGCGACGCAGACGGGTTGCTCCCCTTTTAATTGCAAGTCGATACAAAAATCACATTTCGACATTTGCTTAGTTTCAGGGTTCATTTGAGGAGCACCATAGGGGCAAGACCAAGCGCAGGTTCCACAACCAACGCATTTGTCAGTGTTAACCATGACGATGCCGTCCCCTTCACGTTTATGCATAGCCGTCGTTGGGCAATTCTTTACACACATCGGGTCAGCACAATGGTTACATGAAATGGATAACGTATAAGCAAACACATTATTCACCAGCCCTCCCGTGCCGTTTTCAATAAATTCTCCCCCCGTTACTTCGTAAACACGGCGATACTTACGCCCCACATCAAGGTTATTTTTATCTTTACAGGCCACCTGACACGCTTTACAGCCTGAACAGCGCGCCGAATCAATATAGAACCCTAACTGTTTGTTACTGACAGCGGGATAAACGTGGAATTTACTCATGCTTTAGTTACCTCCACCAATAAAGTTTGATGGGCATTACCATGTGCCATTGCTGTACTACGTGCCGAGGTTAAAACGTTAGCACAACCACCTTGGTCAACTCCGTTCTCATCAGGCTGCCACCATGCTCCGGCCTGCAAGGCAACAACACCCGGCATAATGCGCTGAGTTATTTTGGCAGGCACCATGGTGACACCACGGTCGTTATTCACCTTGACGCGTTCTCCATCTGTAATGTTTCGTCGTTTAGCATCAATCGGGTTGATCCACAGTTCTTGTCGCTGTACTTCTTGTAACCACGGGTTAGCAAATTGCGTTGAATTGGCACGATTACGGCCTTTCCATGTAATTAGTTGCAATGGATAACGAGTCGTGAGGGTATCTTCAGGCCCTTCAATGGCAGGCACGTAATGTGATAGTGCTGGAATATCCGCATCCTGACGCTCATAAAGGCGTTTAGAGAAAATTTCGATTTTCCCTGATGGCGTTTCAAACGGGTGGTTTTGTATATCTTGGATATTTTTCTCAAAAGCAACATGCCCCACATGCGGCTGATGCTTTAATAGATGACGGCGTTTTACCAAGAGTTCATCAAAGCTAGGAATATTATCTTCTGGGCGTTTTTTGTGCGCATCATTCACCAGATGTTCTATCCATTGCTTTTCTGTTCTACCTTCACTGAATACGTCACCTACTCCTAACTTTTCTGCGACTTCACATAACCATTCATAGTCACTACGGCGTTCAAATTCAGGCTCGATGACTTTTTCAGATAAAATGATGTAATTACCCGTCCCCCATGTGCCCCCGACGTTCCAGCGTTCTAAGAAACTGGTTTCAGGAAGCAAAATATCGGCATATTTAGCACTCGGTGTCATATATAAATCGCTGTAAACGATAAATTCGACTTTGCTTTCATCTTCCAGCACTTTAGCGGCATGCAAAATATCCGGATTCTGATTAGTCATATAATTACCCGCTAATGAAAAAATCATTTTGATTTCGGTATCGAGTTTTTCTGCATTTTTCAAACCGTTATCAGGGGTCACTAAATCTTTATTTTCACAGGCTTGAACCCAATTAGTGATATTGATTTTTGCTTTCACTGGGTTCTCAAATAAACTTGGGCCCGCTAAGGTTTTACGTAAATCAGGAGTGACTGCCATACCGTAGCCAGCAGCCCAACCGCCTTTACGCCCCACATTACCGGTAATAGTCGCCAACAAAGTCGCCCCTCTCGCTGAGCGCTCACCACAAATATGACGTTGAGGCCCCCAGCCCTGCATTAAGGCGGCAGGTTTGGTATTAGCATATTCACGAGCGAGTTGGCGAATAGTCTGTGCAGGGACCTTTGTAATCGGCTCTGCCCATTCAGGGGTTTTCACAATTCCATCTTTTTTCCCCATTAAATAAGCTATTAATGACTCGTTCTCGGGGACACCTTCAGGCATCTGATGTTCATCAAACCCGATGGTGTATTTATCAATAAAGGCTTGATCATGCAGGCCTTCGCTGATGATCACATACATCATCGCATCCATCATCGCGTTGTCTGTGGTGGGTAAGATAGGAACCCATTGATCAGCTAAGGATGATGCGGTATCCGAGTAACGCGGGTCGACAACGATAAATTTAGTGCCATTCTTTTTCATCTTTTGGAAATAATGATTTGAATGACCAAAAATCGTTTCGTTAGGGTTGTGCCCCCATAAGATCACTAAAGGCGTATCTTCTAAGGTATCTAAGGTGCTACCACTCGCTGAGGTGCCATAAGTATATGGCGTGACTGCCATGGTATTGCCATTACTCACTGAATGGTAATTTTCCAGAAAGCCCCCCGTTAAGTTAAATAAACGGCGTAGCATGTTGGCACCAGAAAAAATACCGCCTGTTACCCCCGTACTCAAACTGACAAAACGCGATGCTGGGCCATATTGCGTATTAATACGCTGCATATTATCTGCAATTAACGTCGTCGCTTCTTCCCAGCTAATACGTTCAAAACGCCCTTCGCCACGTTTACCAACCCTTTTCATTGGGTATTTCAAGCGATTTGGATGATAAACAAATTTTCGATAGCTACGACCACGTACACATGCACGCATGATCGGCATCTCTTCATCAAGGTCGGCATCAGGGCGTGTACTTATGCGTGTAACGACCCCCTCTTTGACATGTGCTCGAATATCACATTTTCCACCACAGTCAAAACTACTACAGGTTGATACGATGCGTTCCGCTGAGTTTTGAATAAGCTTAGTAGGGATGATCTCTGGGTCTTCTGGTGTTGAGGCAATGGTTTTAGCAGCAATAAAGGGGACAGCCATGAGTGCAGAGCTGCCTTGAATAAACCGACGGCGGGTTAGTGGTTCGATCAGATGTGTTTGGCTATCATTCCGATCTGGGTAATTTTTCATAGTAACTCTACCTCTGGCGTACATTAGGTTGCCGCGATAGAGTAAACATTTCCCTCTTAGCCAACTTTCGAAAAATCGCCAAACACATCGGAATTTCAGCCAACCATATAAAACATGTGGTTATATCAATAAAAATTGCCTATATTCATAAAACTAACAACAATATTTGAATCTCAGCCAACAAAATTGCCTATGCGAAATATTCCACTGAAAACAATTGATGCGACGCCTCGTGATGTTCTCGCCATTGGAACCGATTACTTACCGAATGTACTCTTGAGCTCTCATGTTCACCGTCGAGCTCAGTTTCTCTATGGTGCTACCGGGCTAATTGAAGTCAGCACCGCAGATGGCGAATGGGTGATCCCACCAGATAGCGGAGTTTGGATCCCCTGTAATACTCCCCATGAAACACGTATGCTGAATGTCAGCACTCGTAGTTTATATATCGAGCCAAAAGCAGCGCCGCGTAGGGGGAATCGATGTGAGGTATTACGGGTATCTCCATTACTTCGTCAGCTATTGCTTGAAGCCGTTGATACCCCGCTCGAATATGACTTAAATGGTCGTGATGGCGCAATGTTCCAACTTATTTTACATGAAATAGCACAAGCGGAGCCGCTTCCTTTCTATGCCCCCATCCCCCGAGATGAGCATTTAGCAACACTGTGTCGTGAGTTTTTGAAATCACCACAAATTACCTCTCTTCCCCAAGAATGGGCAGCAAAACTCCATAAGAGTGAGCGCTCGTTTAGTCGTTTTTTTGGAACTCAAACAGGGTTGTCTTTCTCTGATTGGCGGCAACAAGCTTGTTTGTTAAGTGCAATCACCCATATTTCTGCTGGGAAGTCGATTACTGAAGTGGCATTTGATTTGGGCTATAGCAATGTGGGGTCATTTTCAACCATGTTTAAAAGGTGGTTAGGGCAAAGCCCATCAAGTTTTATTCAACGAATTTCTGGGTAAGCTTGCCTCAGATAGTGCTCAATCCTGAGCACTATCCACTGACTGCTAACTTTATACATTGATTGCCTTTTTCATTTTTTACTCTTACGCCTCCTAATATTATCCGTTAGGATAAAACAAAAAAGGAGCGTGCAATGACCACTCAGTTTTATAGTTATCAACCCACAAAAGGCCACGGGCTTCCTCATGACCCTATCCCATCGCTCATTGGCCCCCGACCAATTGGTTGGATTTCAACTTGTGATAGCCAAGGAAGAACAAACCTCGCACCTTACAGTTTTTTCAATATTTTCAACTACTCCCCTCCAATATTGGCATTTTCAAGTGTTGGTAAAAAAGATTCCGTCACCAATGCGATTGAAACGGGAGAATTTGTTTATAACCTCGCAACACTGGCGCTTGGTGAACAAGTGAATATGAGTAGCGCGACTCTGGCACGTGGTGAAAGCGAATTTGCCTTAACCCAACTATCAACATTACCATCCACATTAGTTTCTCCTCCACGTATTGCACAAACACCCGTATCAATGGAATGCATTGTCACTCAATATCAACAACTTAAACGGGCTGATGGCCAACTGTTAGATACTTGGATGGTAATGGGGGAGGTCGTGATGGTGCATATTGATGAATCAGCCCTACAAGATGGACTATATGACTGTGCAGGGCAAAAACCTCTGCTACGAGCAGGTGGCCCAGCAGATTATTATTGGATAGAACAACAGCAGAACCTAAAAATGTATCGCCCTAAATAACTTAAAATTAGAGTGGTCAATATTGTCTGGCTATTAACCACGTTAGTCCCTTCCCTTTATCAGTAGAACTTACACACTAGTTGCTCACTGCTATCTGGATAGGAAAAGTGCGCCGTAATTAAGTCAAACTGTGCTTCAGAGGTTTGAAATGGGTTTTCCCCTGTTAAATTACGCGCTGCTAACCTTGCTTTACACTTTTGATTATCAACGTTTAATACATGAAAAACATAAGATGCACCAGATGATTGCGCTAAAGATTTCAACCATTGGCGCTGGGTAGGCGTGTTTGCAGGGAAATCCATCACGACGGTATTACCCGCAGCAACAAGGTGCTGAATATGCTTTTCTAGCACTTTTTTCACTAAAGCACTTTTTTCAATATAATCAGATAGTTCTTTAATTTCATTAGGATATAGTGCAGAAAGCCATTCGTCTTCGCACAATAAAATAGTACGAGGTTGTTGCGATAGTGTTTTCGCTAAGGTGGATTTGCCTGATGCGATTTTCCCACAAAGAAAATGCAACTGGGGTTCACTATTAGGGTTACCAAATTCACTACGACGAATCCATTGACCATGCTCATCTTGGCGAAAGCCCTTATTGTCATTCACATGGGAAATAAAAATAGCTTCATCCCATAGTAAGTTCAGTTCTCTTTCCGTCAGTTGATATTTTTTTATCACGCTATTCCTTTTGAGCTAAAAATGGCCCAAGTTTTTACTTGGGCCATTTAAATTAATGCTTTCCTTTTTTATGATGATTAAGAGTTTCTTCTTTTAAATCAAGTTCATCACGTAAACGATGGTAAACACGTTCATTGATATTTTTATTTTTGCGCATTAGGTAAAGCGCTTCACGTTTGGCTTTGAGCGCCGATTTAGACATATCGCGCTCCATTTCAATCATTCTATGTAAATCATAAACATCCGATTCACTTTCATCTGAATTATCAAGTCGCCTACCGTAGATTTCGAGTAGTTGAGCACCAACTTCAGTTCGCATCGCGATTTCATCCACATCTTCTGAAGGGTGGTTCATTAGGTCACGTAAATGTGCCATTGCAGCTTCGTTTAATGCTAAACGAGCACGAATTTCGTCGTTATCGTACGGTAAATCCTGTACTAAGCCTTTGGTCAAAATTGGCAAGGCAATGCTGGCAATTAATAGTGAACATAAAATCACCCCCATTGCTAAGAAAATAGCCACATCACGATTTGGAAATAAGGAACCATCTGGCATCAATAAAGGTAACGTTAAAATACCGGCTAACGTAATCGCTCCACGCACACCCGCTGTCGCCATTACTGCCATCATACGAATATGCATAACATCTGCTTCTTTACCGCGACGGCGTTTATGGAAGACTGTTAAAGTCATCGAGATCCACACCCAAGTAAAACGCAGAATCGCCAATGCAATTGTGATCACAGCAACATACACAAACAACATCCAAGGGTGGCTAGCACCTGCGGCTTCTGCAACTTCAGGCATATTGGTCCACATACCAGGCAACTGTTCGCCAAGTAAAATGAAAATCATCCCGTTTAATGCAGTTTGAACGGTATCCCAAACCGCTTTACTTTGCATACGAGTCGCTGCTTGCATTCGGCCTGCTATTTTCTCATAGTGCATCGCAATACCGGCAACAACCGCAGCTAAAATACCGGAAACATGCAGATGCTCTGCCAGTAAGTAAGCAGTAAATGGCATTAGCAAGCTAATCATTATCTGAATTGCCGGCTCTTCCCCTGTGCGTTTAACTAAGAATTGATTTAGCCAACCAATCGCCCACGCAACTAGCAGGCCTATTAAAATCCCACCAAATGCCACAAGTACAAACTGCCCAGCCGCAGAAGCTAGTGAGAATGTCCCAGTTAACGCCGCTACAACCGCAAAGCTAAAACAGACTAATCCAGTAGCATCATTCAGTAATGATTCCCCCTCAAGGATATGCGCCATACGTGAAGGCAATGGGGAGTTCACTGTCATTGCTGACACTGAAACTGGGTCCGTAGGGGACAAAATAGCAGCTAACGCGAATGCGACGGCTAATGAAATGGCAGGGATTAACCAATGAATAAAAAAGCCCATACCAATAACGGTGACAACAACTAAACCTATGGCTAGCGACATTATCGGTTTAATTTCTTGAAATAAGGCTTCTTTAGGGATACGCCATCCATCAAGGAATAATAAAGGAGGAATAAATAAAAATAGAAATAGATGAGGTTCAAATTCAACGGTAAAACCGTATAAAGACAAGCCAGCCCCTAGTGCTATCTGGATCAGGGGTAATGGAATAATATCTTTGAGCAGTCGTGAAACAAAAACGCTCACAACAACGGCTAATAAAAAAACGAGTACAAGTGTCACTACTGACATTGATTGCTCCATGTTTAGCTAATCATTAATTATCAGTAATGCAGTAAATAGATAAATTGAATCAATGTAAAGTAACTATTAATTATCAGATACAAAAAAAATAAAATTGGGAAATCGCCTAACAATCATTACGTTACAATTTTATTATTTTTTATCCCACCTCTTAATATCGCTAATTATCTATTTGATAGATAAAAATAAAAAATGCACACCATAATAAGTTAAGTATTAATATAGAAAATATACCTAAACCATCATTATTAGACTATTGACTGTTCTTTTAAAGATACTTTGTTTATTCACTAGTTTTATCTGTATGACGTTTATCTATATTGTTCCCCTCAAAACTATGGCGCTCAATCAGCTCCCGCAATATTTGCTTAAGCATTTTACTTTTACGAACACCTAGCGGTGCTAAAACAGCTTCTTCATGCTGCTGTGCTGCGATAAGGAGATCATCAACTAATGACATCCCGCTCGATGTCACGCTAACTAATGTTATTCGTTTATCACTACCATTATGGTTATTATGGCGGATCACATGCCCTTGCTGTTCAAGTCGTTGTAGCACACGTGTAATTGTTGGCTGCTTACTCACTGTTTTTTGCGAAAGCTCAGTGATCCCCATAGACCCATTACCTGCTAATGTGGATAACACCCGCCATTCCAATACAGAAAGCCCTTTGGTTTCCACGGTCGCGTGAAACTCTGAAGAGACCAGCATCCAAGCCTGCCCAAGCAGGGCAGGCAAATAATGATCAACAAAAATTTTTGAATCTGGCATTTGCTCCCCTTGATAAGCACTATGCATTAAATCACCGCCCCTCAAAGAGTAACAGAAAAGAGCAATAATTCAGCTAAAACTTACCATTTAGCAATGAACCAAACCCACTAATACCAGTCTCTAAACCCAACTTTTTCAACATCATATACGTGGTAGCCACCGAAGACGATAATACGGGTAGCCCTACGCGGTCTTCAATAAGCTGTATTGACGGTAACGAAGGCATCTGTACACAAGCGGAAGCCACAATAGCATCCACTTGCGTATTCAATTTTTTGGTGATTTCAACGGGAGCTAGCGGGTTTTGCCGCCCCACATCCAAGTTATCAGGGATTTCTAGTGAAATGCTATCCACCACTTCAATGCCTTCATTTTCTATGTAATCAATCACTAACTGTGTGAGAGGTTTCATATAGGGCGTTAAGATAGACACTTTTTTTGCCCCAATAGCTTGTAACCCTTCCACTAATGCCCCTGCACTAGTTACAACTGGAGCTGGATGGCCATTATCCATGGTACGTTGAAATAAGCGTTTTTCAGAGACCCGATGGTAACCGTTCCCCATGCTCATGATCGCCACTAGGCAAGCATATCCCAGCACATCTACAGCAGCATCTGACAATTCAAGTGCGCAGCGGTCGCTATCTGAATCCATTTTTGCCAATTCGTCTTTGGTGACTTTTTGCATCCTCATACGGCTTGAGTGGAAAGTAAAACGCTCAGCAAATAGAGCTTCCCTAGCCCGTAATATAGCCGGGATCTCCGTTTCCATCGTGGTGTTGGATGAAGGTACAATTTGCCCGATCCGATATGTTCGCACTAAATTCATTGCCCTACCCCCCCAAACGGTTCTTCTGAGCTGGGAAAAACATTTAATTCATCGATATCTTGCCCTTGGTGATTAAAGCGTGCAGCAGTCAGCGGGCGACGATTTACCTGTAAATCAAAAATATCAAACCGATTATAGTGCCCAGTAATATCATGCATTTGCCGTGGCTGAATACAACGATTCAAATCAATCTCACCATACACAATGCCTTCTTTGTCAACCAATGGTTCACCAATCACCCGCCCATCAGGGCCGATAATGCCAGAAAAAGCACTATTAGGCCGCGCCAGTAAGTCACGGGCTTCTGGATGAGAGGCAGACATCGCCTCAATAATTTCCTCTGATACTGTTGAGCAAGCAATAATGGTGAATACTTTGCCTTCAAAACAGTGTGCAGAAGCGCGCAGACGAATAGCATCCGCCATATCGTAATCTTTTGGCGCAACGGGTAAAGCAATATAGCTGGCGATATGCACTAATTCCCCTTGGGCTAATAAAGCAAACCTCGCTAAGGTATTGGTATTTTCCCCACACGCTAGGGCCCCCAATGGCCCAATACTCGTTTGGTGCACTTTTAATGAAGAGGCATCCCCATTGGCCCACGTCAGTTTTTCCGCCCATGTCGGTACCAGTTTGCGATGACGGCCTAAAATTTGCCCCTCATCCGAAATGGTGACTAATGTATTGTACAAAGTCGCGATGCCTGTAGGGCTGCGCTCATTGACCCCAATAACAACGTTAATGTGATGGCGTGCCGCAGCTTGCGCGACTTTTTGAATTTCCGGCCCCGGAACTTCGATTGCCGATTTACACAGTTTTTCAAACCACGGACTGCCGTCAATTGGGTTCATTACCCAACTCCAATACGGATAGCCTGCAATAAAAACCTCTGGAAAAGCCACTAATTTTGCACCGTTATCTGCGGCTTCCTCAATTAACCGACACACTTTATCCACAGTTGCGTCAGTGTCTAAAAAGACAGGAGCCGCCTGTACTGCTGCTGCTTTAAAACATTGAAGTTCTAACATGCTTCCCCCTTACACTGACACAACCGGATGACGCAATTCACCAATGTGTTCAACATAGGCCTCTATCACATCCCCCGGCCAAACCCACTCTTGAGGAGAACGCCCCGCACCAACCCCCTCAGGCGTCCCAGTAGCAATAATATCCCCTGGCTCTAACGTAATACCTTGGCTGATATCTTCAATCAATGTATTCACATTGAATAACATATGACGGGTGTTTGAATCCTGTTTGGTCACACCATTCACTTTTAAGTTCAGGTTTAAATTATGGGGATCAGGGATTTCATCAGCAGTTACAATACATGGGCCAAACGGTGCATAAGTGTCTTGCCCTTTAGAGTAAATCCATTGCCCAGCACGGCGGCAATCACGCGCACTCATATCTATCATCAAGCTATAACCAAATACATAATTGAGGGCATCTTTAGCTGCAACCCTTTTCGCACGAGTCCCAATGACCACAGCAAGTTCGACCTCCCAATCTAATTGTTGGGTGATCTGCCCGTTATGTTCGATAGCATCTCCAGGGCCAATTACGGTCGTTGGCGGTTTAGAAAAAATAACCGGTTGTTTAGGCAATTCTTTCGAAGTATCTAAAGTACGACTGGATTCAGCAACATGCTCTACATAATTTAAACCTATGCCAAAAATATTTTTACGCGGACGAGGAATAGGCGCTAAAATTTTCACATTTTGCATTGGCCATGCCGTACCCGCAGGAAATAACCCTTGGTAGATATTAAGCAACTCAGTACCCACGCGTACGCCTTGAGGGCCTAAATCAATAAAATCCAACATATTATCTGGTAGATATTGCCCCTGTTCTTCAGCTAGACGAGCTAAATCCACGACTTGCTGGTCAACAATAGCCCCTAAACGAGCAGCGGCAGTTACATCAGAACGGTAAGTTATTAAGCGCATATGATTTCTCCTTGAGTGCCACTTAGAATTGCACTCAGTTTCACGTAAAATTAGTTAATTAAAACCAGACAAAATTGTTATCAATAACTCAGCCTGTTAAGAGGCCACCTTTTGGTGCCCATCGTTATCTACTAAGGCTTCTTCGTAATACAGGCCTAAAGACTGCATCACGGGTAAATCATTAAAACAAAACAGACATGCGTCATCCGTTTGTGAAATATTGACGTGTTCATGGAACATCCACGACGGTACGCAGAAAATGTCACGCTCTTGCCAATCAAAGCGCTGGCCATTAATCACTGAATAACCTTGGCCTTTCGCAACTTGATAAATAAAGCTCCCCGTATGGCGATGGGCTTTGCCCACAAACCCCGGTCGTAGCAATTGCATACTAGCCCCAATTGTCGGCATCACTGCCCCTCCCGTTAATGGGTTGGTGTAGTGCATCAAAATGTCATCAAATACCGAGCCATCCGCGACTTTTGCCGCACGACGTAATGCATCGTAAGTTGGCCCCCATTGGTATTTAAATAATGGGGAATACGGTTTATCCCAGCCGATATCATGTGGCCTTAACGCAGTGCCGCCCCACATGCCAACAGGGTAATCAAGTGGGCGTGTCTGTACTTGGTGTAAATCAGGGTGAACTTTATAGAAACCGGCTTCCATGGCATTAACTAATGGAATATCAAGGCCATCTTGCCAAATGCACGGTAAACCATCTTCCGCTACCCCATGCTCATGCCATGTGCCGTTAGGTGTGAGTACAAAGTCGTTAGCTTCTAGCATCATTTTCTGCCCTTCTACGATGGTATAAGCACCACGACCTTCCATAATAAAACGCAACGCCGAAGAGGAATGAGCATGAGCAGAAGCGGCTTCTCCGGGATGCATGACTTGCAGACCGGAATACAACCACCCCACGGCGGCCGCCACATCTTGACGACCGGGGTTATTCAGGTAAATCACACGACGCCCTGCTTTTTCTGGGGTCACTAATTCCACCGAACGCAACACATGCTCACGTAGGTCACGGTAACGCCACAAAACTGGCACAGAACTAGACTGAGGTTGCCACGGCTCTATTTTGTTTGCGACTGTCCATAAAGCGCCAGTTTTTAGTGCATCCAGTTGTTGGTAATACGCGACAAGTTCAGGGGTGTCAGCTACATCAGCTCGACCCGCCACATTTTCACGATATTGGTCATGGGACTGTGTTCTCATGCTATTTTCCTCTTCATTTGCCAACGCTCTTAGCGTGACCTCAACGATTGGGTAAGCTGTTGGCGCCCGTATTCATACGCTGCTGGCCACTGTGTTTCCCAGCCATAGCGAGCACATTCATGTAATAACCATGCTGGGTCAGATAACAATGGACGCGACAATGCACATAAATCTGCCCGCCCTGCTGCGATAATGCTGTTAACTTGGTCAGCGTCGGTGATCGCCCCAACGGCGATCACCGGGACCCCGGCTTCGTTACGAATGCGGTCAGCCATTGGTGTCTGGTACATCCGGCCATACACCGGCTGCTGTTGCGGCGAAACCTCCCCTGAAGAACAATCCACCATGTCGACTCCCACTTGTTTCATCGCACGAGCAATTTGCACCGCATCATCTACAGTGGTCCCCCCGTCTACCCAGTCGGTACTGGAAAGACGTACTGACAATGGTTTTGACCACACTTGGCGTACTGCGCTGATCACTGCCAATGGAAAACGCAGGCGATTTTCTAACACCCCGCCATACACATCGGTACGTTGGTTGGTTAATGGAGAAATAAAGCTCGACAGTAAATAACCATGACCAGCTTGTAATTCAAGCCAATCAAACCCTGCTGCCTCAGCACGCTTGGCAGCAGCGACAAATTGGTTAGTTATTATTGCCATTTGTGCTTCAGTAAGTTCTGCCGGTGTTTGTGAAATATTGGGTAAATACGGTAGAGCAGAAGCAGAAACTAGTGGCCAGTTCCCTTCTTTCAGAGGGTGATTTTCATTTTCCCAACCACGCTGAGTTGACCCTCGACGCCCTGCATGACCCAATTGAATACCAATTTTGGCACTGGTATTTTGATGTATAAAAGTCGTTATGCGCTGCCAAGCCGAGACTTGCTCGTCATTCCATAACCCAGCACACCCCTCAGTGACACGTGCATCTGGGGCGATAGCCGTCATTTCTGCCATGACTAACCCTATTCCTCCTAACGCACGGCTCCCTAGGTGTACCAAATGGAAGTCTTCAACCACGCCTTGATTGGCGCTGTATAATAAGGTCGGTGAAGCCACCACACGGTTACTCAAGGTAACCCCACGTAACTGATAAGGTGTCAGCATTGGCGGTATATTGACTGGCGGTGTGACACCCGCTTGCGCAGCGAACCACTGTTCGTATTTTTCCAGCCAAGGAGTATCACGAACACGCAAATTTTCATGGGAAATACGTTGAGAGCGCGTTAACAAAGAATAAGCAAACTGCTCGGGAGCAAGGTTTTCATAGCGGCTAACATTTTCGAACCACTCGGTGGAATTACGCGCCGCATTCTGAATTTTCAGGACTTCCACGCTACGTACTTGCTGATAATGTGCTAGCCCATTGCGTAAATCACCTTTTGCAGTTTTCAGGCTTTCACACAGCTCAATCGCATCTTCTAAGGCTAATTTGGTGCCTGAACCGATAGAAAAGTGCGCAGTGTGAGCCGCATCCCCCATTAACACGATAGGTACATCTTTCCCTGATGTTGGTTGAGTCCAGTGTACCCAGTTATCACAAATGACCCGCGGGAAACGGATCCAAATTGCTGCGCCACGTAAATGCGCAGCATTAGCCATCAATTTTTCCCCTTCAAGCCATGGAGCAAACAAGTTTTCACAGTAGGTAATCCCATCTTCTTGCGACATCTGGTCAATACCTGCTTTTAGCCAAGTTTCTTCTGTCGTTTCAACGATAAAGGTTGATAACCCTTCTTGAAATTGATAGGCATGAACTTGGAACCAACCGTGTTCATTTTCGGCGA
This sequence comes from Providencia sp. NPDC089933, assembly GCF_049545585.1. Classification (NCBI taxonomy): domain Bacteria; kingdom Pseudomonadati; phylum Pseudomonadota; class Gammaproteobacteria; order Enterobacterales; family Morganellaceae; genus Providencia; species Providencia sp. NPDC089933. Next base: position 86,706 of record NZ_JBMWDT010000011.1, on the reverse strand, counting down.
ATAGGAAGGTAAATGCATCGAAAATCTTTTTAGTACCTAACCAAACAAAACGGCAACGACGCGGGTCAATATCTGGTTTAAATACCTCTTCATAACGCGTACGTACCGCGCTGTTAATACCATCGGATGCAATGACTAAATCGGCTTGGTACTGACGGGCGATGTCTTGATCGTCCGTGACTTGAGTTTCGAATACTAGCTCGACACCTAGTTCAAGGCAGCGGTCTTGCAAGATATTGAGTAATTTTTTACGCCCTATACCAATAAAGCCATGCCCCCCACTGCGGTGGCAAGTCCCTTTGAAATGCACATCAATGTCATCCCAGTGACTGAATTCCGCAGCAATGGTCTCTGCCGACTCAGGGTCTGCACGGCGTAAGTTATGCAGTGTTGCATCTGAAAATACGACCCCCCACCCAAAAGTGTCATATGGCCGATTGCGTTCCACTACCACAACCCGATTTTGAGGATTTTGCCGTTTCATCAGTAACCCAAAGTACAAGCCTGCAGGCCCACCACCAATACATACAATATTCATCATATTTCCCCTTTTGCGCTTACGGGTTGTTGAGCAGTTAACGCCTGATACAGAATGTCGGGTATAGGAATAGCTTGATGTGTCACTAGCGAGGTGGTGACATAAGTTTGTGTCACTTGCATGCGTAATTCCCCCTCTCGCCCTATGCAGCGCTGACGTAAGGTCAAAGATTTGCTACCAATACGTTCGACATGAAGCTCTAGCATCACTTCATCCCCCATACGGCTAATCGCGGTAAACTCAGCGTCTAAGTGCACGGTCGGCAACCCAAACCGTTGTTCAAGGATATAACCGGCAAACCCTTGAGGAATGAGTTCATCAAACCAGTGTTCAAGTAGGTTGTTAAACATCACAAAATACTGGGGATAAAAAACGATCCCAGCAGGGTCACACTGCGAAAAATGAATTTTATGTGGTCTAGAAAATTTCAGTAAGCTCATGATTTACCCTTAATTTATAGCCAGCCGTTGGCGACATTTTTCTAATTCTTTTCCATGTTCATCAGCCAATGCAGCTTCACGCAGTTCCCGCAAATTAATTGGCGCTAACTTGCTACCCTGCTGGGCAACGATATCCATTAATATTTGGAAATTACGCAACCCTCGAGCATGTGTATCGCTATACCCCTTAACCACACGCTGGCACTGCGTAATTTCTGCAGCTAGTGCAGGGTTGGTTTGTGCAGCCTGAGCCACTAGCTCTAGCCACTTTTCAATCCGTTGTGTTTCAAGTTGATAACGTAACGTCGAACGCCGTCCTTTTCGCCAAGCAGCTAATAGATACAACTGTAAAAAGCCAAAGAAAGAACTGGTAGTGATGGTGCGCCCTTTTTCTGTCACTTTGCGAAGCGCTTTGTGTAACCAATGTGGACGCATTAACCAGCGACCTAAATTTTTGGGAAGCGTTTCGCAGATTTCTTCAATGCGTGGATGCATAAATTCATTGATATTCAATAATTGGTTATCTTTTGCCTGTACTTCATCGCGTACTCGCGCAAATCGGCTATCACGGATTTTCAGGTCAGCCACACGGATGGTGTCCTCATAAGACATCCAAAGGGCCAAATGGCGTGCAAGTGCCCGCTGTAACCGCTCATCTTGGCCACCATTTTGCGTAAACAGGTTATTAAGGCGATTCAAGTACAACGTGGCATAAGCAGGGTCTTGGTAATCAATAAGCCGACGGATGCCTTCGGTGACCAGATAATGCACATGAGGAGAAAATTCATTTTCGACACGCGCTAGTAACGCTGAAACTTGCTTGTTTTTAGGTGTATGTATCACGTTTTGTGCTGATGGCGCTTGGTAAGGCTCTTCCGGGTGTACTGACTTTTCAGCACCTAATGCGAAAGCACGCAAGCTTGGTTTTACACCGACGCCACCACGAACAATCGTTTCCTCAAATTGCGTGCGGCTAAAGGGTAAGACCCCTGAACCAAACAACGCACCAAATAGAACCGCGCTGATGACACTGCCTGTATCCTGTGCCGCTTGTGACATATCAAAATGAATAAACTGGCGGGCAGATGAACTTGCGTGACGAATAAGTGCTTGGCTATCAACGCGCCCATCTCCCATCGCTGACTTTTCAGCAATTGAGTAAACACGGTGTGTCGAGCTGATTAAGGTCGTCCGTTCTGGTGTAACAAAACCCCGTTGAACTGCTCTGCCCGCTTCCATTAACTCAGAAGCCAGTACTACATCAACATCACCCGGCATAGGCATCAGGGCTAAAACTGGGCGTGGCGTTTGTAAGTTATCTGCGCCAGGAAATAACTCGACATAATAAATCGTCGCTCCCGTACGCTGGGCAACACCAGGTACTGAAGTTGTTTGCGCAAAATAACCATTTTCTTCGCCTAGATTGACTATCCAATCCGCAAGAACTCCGCCACCTTCACCACCCATCGCTAAAATCGCTATTTTGATGGGCTGCAATGCTATTGAGGATGAAAGCATTTATTCCCCCTTAAAAACTGAATTGTTCACGACGACGCGAATCACGACGTTGTAAATAACCAATAAACCAACCACGAATACGGTGGCATAGCTTGTCCCAGCCAGTTGGATTAGTGATAATCTGGGCTTTAAAAAATGAAGGGCATAAAACAGCGGCATGAGAAACCTCACCGCATAAGCCGCAGCCCACACAGCTATCCATTACTGTTGCAACTGGGTCAGTTCTCAATGGGTCTTGGTTGGGCTTGATGGATAAAGATGGGCACCCTGATAAACGAATACAGGAGTGATCTCCCGTACATGTATCAGGGTCGATACCGAAACGTTCACGCACGACTCGTTTACCCGCAGCAACATCAGTACGAACCTTTTTCTTTTCACGTCGCTGTTTATTCAACATACATTCGCTTTGTGCAATGAGAACTTTTGGCCCTTTCTCATCAGTAGTTAAAGCTTCACGTAATGTGTTAGTCATGGTTTTCAGGTCATAAGTGTGTTTAATGGTTTTAACCCAATTCACACCGACCCCTTTCACGGCCTTTTCGATTTCATGGCCCGTGCTACGCGTTGGGTTTAAAGCGGTTGATGAAAGAATATCTTGTCCACCCGTTGCTGATGTATAGCTGTTATCAACAACAATGGTTAAATTATCACTACGATTAAACACGCTATTCGCAATACCACTGGTTAAGCCGTTATGCCAAAAGCCGCCATCACCCATAACTGAAATAGCGCGCTTCCCTGCTTTTGCATTCAAGGCCGCAGCACCCGCACCTCCCAGCCCATATCCCATGGTGGTATTACCTAAATTAAAAGGAGGCAGTATGGAAAATAAATGGCAACCAATATCTGCACTGACATGGTGTTCACCCAATTCACGTTCAACCAGTTTCATCGCAGTAAAAATAGGCCTTTCTGGGCAGCCAGTACAAAAACCGGGTGGGCGTGCATGTACCGAGCTATCTAATGTTGGCTCTGCTGCATTCACATATTCAGGTAGAGGGTCATCAAGCTGTTGAGTGGCAATGTTAATGGTTGGAATACGGATTTGCTTTGCAGCGGCTTTAACTTGAGGCTCAATTTTTCCGTAATGTTCAAGGAAAGAACGCAAGCCAGCAAGCACAGTCGCTGTATTGTATTCACCTGCCATCGGCAACATATCCTTGCCATGTAATTCAATATCAATATTTCGTTGGCGTAGGATATTTGCTACGTTTTGCTCTACAAAGTTCGGTTGCCCTTCCTCTAGAATAAGAATGGCCTTTTTATTGCGGCAAAAACGCTCAAATTCATCATCAATTAGAGGATAGGCCACATTCATCACGTATAACGGTATTTGGCTGTTACCAAAAACATCCGCTAATCCAATTTGGTTTAAAGCGCGGATCAACGTGTTATAGCACCCCCCTTGTAATGCAATGCCCACATCTTCTGCGTCTTCAGCAAAAAATTCATTCAGCTCACGCTGTTGGATAAATTTAATTGCAGCAGGCCAACGTGCTTCAATTTTTTCTTTTTCGTGCAAGAAACTTGCTGGCGGCAAAACAATACGGCTAACGTCTCTTGTCGGGTTTTCGAGGGCATCTTTTACGGTAAATTTAGGGTGTTGATTATCAGAGCAAATGAATTGCCCATGAACATGGCAAGAGCGAATACGCATCTGTAACATGACAGGCGTATTACTCGCTTCAGAAAGATCAAACCCATCTTTTACCGCTTGAACAATAGATGGCAAATTAGGACGAGGGTCAAGTAGCCACATTTGAGACTTCATCGCGAAAGCATGGCTACGCTCTTGCATAATAGACGAACCTTCGCCGTAATCTTCCCCAACAATGATCAGTGCCCCACCCAGTACCCCGCCAGAGGCTAGGTTTGCTAGAGCATCAGAAGCGACGTTAGTACCCACAGTTGCTTTAAAAGTCACTGCTCCGCGAAGAGGATAGTTCACGGAAGCCGCTAGGGTTGCGGCCGCCGTTGCTTCACTGGCACTGTTTTCAAAACGTATTCCATACTCAGATAAAATATCTTGTGCGTCAGCAAGTACATCCATTAAGTGTGAAATAGGCGCACCTTGGTAGCCAGCAACATAAGAAACACCTGATTCCAATAGTGCTTTTGTGACAGCAAGAATGCCTTCACCACTAAACGTTTCCCCTTGCCCTTGTCGTAATTTTTCAACTTCTTGTATAAACGATCGCTCAGCCATTTTTACCTCACCCGTAAACGTCAGAACGTTTTTATCTTTTTTGTGTTTCTTTCTTGTATCCTTTTTGTTAATGAAAGGTCAATCCATGATTAATCATGGATATTAGATTTATGCAGAGAGTGGATAAGGCTTGCAGATAGGGGACAAATCGCCAATGAAAACAACTAGAAAATACTCTTTTTCAGCAAAATAACTGAAAAGAATTAACCTCAAAAAATAAATTGATGATGCAAAAAATAATATAATTGCAGTAAATAACCCCTATAAAAATAAAGGTATTAGCTATTTAATTCAACATAACAAAACTAAATAGATAATTAATTTGATAAATTCACTAACCGATAGATAAATAGAAACAACAATATGATAAATCATGAATAATTAGCTAATTAAATTATTAAAATAACGTTATATTTTATATTGTTAGCACCATCACAATAACCACATAGTTTCTATTTTTTTGCATTTTTTGGATAGTTTCTGCACGTTTTTAGCTAGGTAAGGAAAACTGTTTATGCTATGTTCAATTCACATTTGGTTAAAAAATAATTAATGAGATGTTAATTAAAAACGGAATCTAACTGCTTTTACCCTGAATAGTGGATCACTCTTCTCTTAAAAAGAAGTGTCACATCATTAATCGTATACAATAACCATTTGAATTAATTTATAAAAAATATAAAAAATGATAACAATGCAGCTAAAGATTGACCAAATATGAAATAAAGCTGAAAAATAATTTTGGAGGTACCTCCGATGTTGAGCAACTCGTGGCCCCATTCACCTGCACCTCAGATTGAAAATCAGCTCTGTTCTTCCGAGCGCTTATTGTTTACATCCGCAGATCCCGAAGAGATCAAGTCCATGGTTGGTCGGGTGATGAAGCCCCATCAGTTTCATTTACTCAACCCACATCAACGCCTTGATGCCCGTATGCATTATATTCCCATGGGGGATATTTCGCTGAGCCGTCTACGATATGGCGCTGATGTTACTATTGCTCCAGGGCAACTGCAGGACTTTTTCCTAGTACAAATGCCGTTGTCTGGCAGTGCGACCATTGAAAGTGGCGGAAAATGTATAGAGTCCACACCACAAATGGCATCGTTACTTAGCCCAGAAGAATCAACAACCATGCGTTGGAATAGCGATAACGATCAGTTTATGTTGCGTATTTCTCGCTCCTTACTAGAACGGTCTTTAGTTGGCCAGCTAGGACACACTTTAGATAAACCATTAGTTTTTCAGTTGGGTTTTGCATGGCAATCCTGTATTGCATGGCGCACCTTAATGAATTACTTAATTGAATGTGCTACACGTACACCGGATCTACTACAACATAAGTTGATCACCACACAAGTTGAGCAATTGGTTTCTGTCACTCTTCTCTCCACCCAAGGCCATAACTATACTGAAGATTCTGGAATGCGCAGAGCCACAATCCGTCCTCGCCATGTCAGGCGTGTGCAGGAATACTTAGAAGCTCATGCCCATGAACCTATTACAGTTGAGCAACTAGCCCACATTGCGGGAGTCAGTTTACGTAGCTTATATGCTGGCTTTAAAGAGTTTTTAGATATTAGCCCAATGCAATATCTACGCGATTTACGAATGGAACGGGTAAGAGCCGAACTGCTTTCTGGGGAAGCGACCAGTGTCACGGGAGTCGCATTACGTTGGGGATTTGCTCATATGGGACGTTTTAGTGCGGAATATAAACAACGATATGGTGAAACGCCGAGCCAAAGTCTGAAAAAAGCCTAAATGATGTCTTACACAAAGCCCTACATCGCTATTTTAACACGGTGTAGGGCTTTAATTTATTATACTCGTTAGAATGGAATGGCCGCTTTTAAATAAATTTGCGATCCTTCTGGGCGGTTTCTCACTTCAAAATCTTTTTCCCATTTAGCCGTAAATAACCAGCCTTGAGGGTTGGCATAACGAATGGATGGCCCTATCGAATAGGCTCGGGCTTTTCCTTGTGCTGAATTTGGCCCACTATCATTTGTTGTTTGCATAAAAGCATACCCGCCAATCCCTGCAACCCAACCATTTCCAAAGCCCCAGCCTAAGCCATAATCAGCATGAAATGCTTGGCCTGAACGTGTTTTTGTATCGTTATTACGGAAGTTAAAATCATACATCATTTTTAAATCGGCATTCACACCAACTGGGGGAATATAACTTATTGCCCAGACAGGCTGTAATGCCCAGTAATTTTTCCCCAGACTTGATGGGTCAGTTTTACTGTATTTCCCTGTTGGGGCGTAGGCATCTAACCCCACCACATAGTGTAAATCTGCCGATGGATGAAAACCTAAGGCTGGTCCAAATGTCACATCGCCAAGGCCACGGCTGTTGTCTTTCTGACCTGCTGCCTTTGCGGTAACATCCAATAATGGCACAATCGTATGGAAAGCTAAGTCACCACCAAACACTTTTTGGTCTGTCACCCAAATCAGCCTTGGCGCTAATACATTCACATTTACACTAAAACCCGGCACAGGGATTTTATCCCCTTTGTTATCGCGAATACTGTCATAATGCGCATTTCCACCATATATCAGTACATGGACACCTTGTGGTGGTAGCGCCCCTGACATAAAGTTTTCGAGACCATCGGGATAAACACCTAATCCACCACCTTCGGTAGCGACCGCACCAAATGAAAGAATACTGAGACACGAACCTGCAACAAGCCTACTGATTATTTTTGTTTTCATCATATTTCCTGCCATAGTGGGTTGTCTTACTGTGTGTGCTTTGCCTGCGATAGTACAAATCCATTGCTGATTTATTTATGTCCTACGTTTGACTGCCAATTTTTGTGCAACAAGGTAACCAGAGCCACCACCAAGCCCGGGGCCGGGATGTGTTGATGCGCCAATATGAAAGAGATTTTTTACTGCTGTTTGATGTGCTTTTGTTTGCCCCGTCGCCGCAAAAGGGCGTAACCAAAAGAATTGGTCTGGTGAGCAAGTCCCTGAGTAAGGATCACCGCCGACGAGATTGCAGTTATAGCGTTCAAGATCAGCTGGAGAAATCGCTTTACGGCCGACAATCAGTGAAGAGAACCCCGGCATAACTTGTTCTAAACGCTGCTGTATCCGATCAGCTACTGCTTCACGCACTTGCTCATTCCACTTTCCATCTTCTGGAATTGAAATTTCACCAGCACTATCACCTTTTAAGGTGCGAGGAAGCTCCTGCATTTGAACCCATAAAATCCACCCTCCATCGGGGGCCCTGCTTGGGTCAAGCGCTGTCGGCTGACCAATACCAAACGTCGGTTTATCAGGTAAGTAACCGTTATTCGCTTGGGCCACAGACAAACAAACCTGTTCCATACTTTCCGTAAAATGAACCAAAGGAACATGAAGAAGCTCAGGGTTACACCAAGGAGGAGGAGCACTCAGTGCAAAATGGATTTGCATCCCCGCACGCCCATAACGATAACCGTTTGACCTTTGCTTTATTTGTGGGGAAACATTATCAAGCAATACGCCATATAACTGAGTCGGGGTAACGTTGCATATCACGCTCTCTGAAGCGCTAATGTCCTGCCCATTAGCCCTAACCCCTGTTGCTCGGCTATTCTTCCCAAGGCCTTGAGTAATAATTTTTTCAACGTGCATCCCTGTTTTGAGCTGCCCACCATGGGCTTCGATAACCTTCGAAAACGCCTCAACAATGCGCTCGCTCCCACCTTTTACAACAGGCATACCACCAGCAACTACCGCTGCAAATGTGAGTTTCCCAATTAGCGCAGAACTCGCTTCATCAGGCCCGAACCCTGTATGTAATACCCAAGGCGCCATTAAAGCTCGGCTAAAATCATGTTGTAGCTCACGCTCAGACCAACGGCGAAAGCTTTCTATTCCAGACTTAGCAAAATCCAATAACCCATCTACACCTCGTTTGCGCCATTGCGAAAATAATAATTTCAACATGCCCGCACTGTATGGGTTTTGCCCTAATAAACCAAATGTCAGTGCTGCGTCTTGGTTAAATAGCGTCTCTGCCATTTTACGAAATGCCGTACCGTCTCCCGGTGCTAAACTATCAAGTTGCTTTGCTGCTTCAGCAATATCGCGCTTTAATGCAACAGACTGACCATCTGGCTGAACTAACCCTGTCGAATAATCACATTGGCAAAACTCTAAACCATATTTTTTTAAATAAGGTTCGAGTTCCTGATAACCGGGACTGCCTACGAATAACGAATACCAGCAAGACAGTAAGTCGTGGGTATATCCCTCAAATAAATTTTCAGTACGAATGCAGCCCCCTAAGCGGTCATTACGCTCTAGAACCAGTACTGATTTACCGCGTACCGCCAATAAGGCGGCACACATTAATGAGTTCATCCCGCTGCCAACAACAATGACTTGAGGGTGAGAGTGTGTTGTCATAAATCACCCCACCAGCGCTAGTACACGTAATGGGCTACCTGAGCCCCCTTCAATTTTTAAAGGAGCGGCAACAATGACGACGCCAGTTGCAGGTAATTTATCGAGGTTTTTTAAACATTGCAGGCCATATTTATTGCTGCCATGCATCAATGTGTGACAGGGATATGCAATTGGCCAGCGATAAGATTGCCCTGCATCAGTATTAATAGTCTCAACACCAAACCCTTTCACATCACGCTCATGAATAAGCCACTCAACCGCTTCTTGCGATGGTCCGGGTGTGTGTGCACCATCTTCGTGCATATTTACATATTCCACAGGGTTATCGGCCTTTTTTGACCAATCCGTCCGAAATAATACCCATGCCCCTTTTGGGATTTTGCCGTGTTTGTGTTCCCATTGTTGTAGAAACTCTACCGTCAGTACCCAATCTGCATTGTTAGCCACTTCTTGGCTGGCATCGACCACAACCGCTGGTGCCACAAAATTTTCGACTGGGATCGTATCTACGGTATTATTGGCTTGGTCTTTGCCGCTTATCCAATGAATAGGTGCATCAAAATGGGTTCCTGTATGTTCCCCACAACTAAAATTATTCCAATACCACCCAGGGCCGTTATCATCGTAGCGGGAAATTTGTTCCATACTAAATGACCATACTTGCCCAAATTGTTCGGGTAACTGCAAGGCAGGAAACGATGGGGATAATGTCTGCGTCAAGTCAACAACGCGAATATTGCCCTGTTGCAATTCTTTTACGAATGTCATCAATGCTGGCTGGTTCATAATCTCTCCTACACCTAAAGGGCTTCATGTAAAGCGGTAAACGTGCCACCATGGAAAACCAGCGGCTTACCTGTCTCACTGCTAATCCGCCGAACATGTCCCACCATTAATAGGTGATCACCGATATGGTCTTGTTTATGATTTTCGCAAACTAAGGTGGCTATCGCGCCATGTAGCGCGGGGACACCTTCTGGCGTTACATGGGTCGCCACATCTGCAAATTTATTTTCGATGCGTGGGTTAGCAAAACGCATGGCCAGTTCTTGGTGCTCTTTACCTAAAATATTGATAGTGAAATGACGGCAATCACGAAACACAGATAAATTTGGTGAATGGTTAACTAGGCTCCATAACACCAATGGTGGGTCGAGTGATAACGATGCAAATGAGTTAATTGTTAACCCAACGTCACGGCCATCCTCTGCACGTGTGATCACAACCGCGACCCCTGTTGGATAACAACCGAGTAAATTGCGCAAGGCTTTAGGTTCAAATTCGGTATGGCCCCATTCCCTATCACACATGAATGTATCCTCTGCAATCATAGACATATTGGACTCCCCTTTTAGGCTCGAGCTTCTTCCATCATTTGTGATTGGATGTAAGCCTCGCAAGCTGCCCCATCTTTCCACCAAGGAAATAAGACTGGTGGGTAGTTGAATGCATTAGCGATAGTATGTGAGAGAGATGGCAACTGTTGAGCGGCATCCAAGAGATGTAAAATATGCGGTTCAGGAGGAGCCAATAAAGAGTTTGTCCACTCAACAACATAGCGACCATATTTCCAGAATTGTTCGAAAGTGTCGTTCATCCACTGGGCGGTATAAGGTTTATCTCCATGCGCTAAGATAGCGTCATAGTAAACTTTGCTGGCTTTCGTCGCATTGTTTGAACCTTGCCCTGTCAACGGGTCATTGGTGACTAGCGCATCACCTAAGCCGAACACAATTTTACCTGATGGCAGCGTTAACACGGGCTTACGCACTGTCGGCGCAAATCGTCCCGCTAAAATACCGTTATCATCCGTTAGCTCAATGTTATGGCAGCGCTCCCCTTCCCATGGTAAATAGGTGTTAAGGATCTTTTTACTGTAAGCCAAATGTTCTTGGGGAGTACGCGCCTCGTTCCATTGGTCCATTGGCCCACCGGGGACCCCTTCAAAGACCATAATGTGGCAATCACCGCTGTTCGTCAGAGAAGGGAATACGAAATATTCACCAACTCCAGGGATCAAGTTAAATGAAACTTGTGAATATTCAGGGGTTGGTAACATACCGTGGACATAGGTCAATGCCAAAGCTCGCTGAGGTTTATCATACGGCGAACGGGTTTCATCACGCTCAAGGAGCTTGACTATTTCACCTTTGCCCCCTGCTAATATTACTAAATCATGGGTTTCCGCTAGACGTTCGAGCTCTGCAATACCCACATCTTCAATACGTAAATTACCGCCACGAGCCGCAAATAGCTCCATCCAATATGGCATTTTGATACGCTGATCAACGGCTTGCGCATAGTTATCTAAGCGAGACCGCCATGTGATGGCTTTTTCACCCGCTTTTTCTGGATGTGGAACCGTAAAACCAATACCTTCAACGGGTGGGCAATCTTCTTCCCAAAAATTTAGCCCTAAATCACGCTCAAATTGTAGTGAAATATCGAACATGCACTGGCTCGACATCACACGGCCTTTTTTCACATCATCTGGAGTACGGTTTGTTGCAACTGTGACTTCATAGCCTTTATCGAGCAAGCCTAAAGCTAATGGCATACCCGCTTGACCACCACCTACGATAGCAATACGACGCATAGTATTTTCCTCTGCAAAGTCTTTAATATGGTGTCTTATTCAGCAAGACGGGGAATTGCGGGTTTAGCCTGTTCGGGTCCCATAGCCGAGTAACCGCCATCAACGGCGTAATCTGCGCCAGTGACAAAGCTCGCTAGGTCAGAAAGAAGGAACGCGACAACTTGAGCAACTTCTTCAGGGTCGCCAACGCGTTTTAATAAGTGGTAATCCGCAGCTACGCGGTCTGTTTTTTGCCGGTTGCCCCCCGTTATTTCATCCATGACACGAGACCAAGTCCAACCCGGTGACACAGAGTTCACACGGACCCCGTCCTGCGCATAATCCATCGCTTGGCTACGAGTGACCTCTAACATAGTGGCTTTAGATGCGGGATATAACCAACGACCAGTTTGCGCAACGCTAGAAGAGATACTGGTGAAATTAACTATCGCCCCTTTACCCGACTTCACTAAATGAGGTTTGGCAAACTGAGCCGCCATGACGGCACTGACAACATTAATATTTAAGGCAGTTAGCCAATCTTGCCTTGTGGATGACTGGCCTTCATCAAGATAAGTGGCGGCCAGATTAACTAAAAAATCGAGTTGACCATATTTTTGCGCAACACGGTCAATTCCCTGCTTAAGCTGCTGATCATCGGTAATATCTACTGGAAGAAAATCAATATTCGGCTCATTTTGAACAACTTTTTCACCATTCACTGCATCAATATCAAAAATAGTGACCGTCACGCCGTAATCGCTCAATATTTTCGCCACGGTTGCACCAATTTTGGTCGCACCTCCGGTAACGATGGCAATTTTACTATTTAAACCTCTCATCTTCGGCATCCTCTTTTTTACTCTCATTTAATTACAATGATTTCACAAAAAATTAACATGACGAATAATTACGCAAAAATAGCCAAAAGCTGTAGCCGATGGACGCAAAAATTATCCATTCAGTGCGGCAATTTAAATAATAATGTGTTGATATACCTAAACAAATAGCCACTTTTTGCAGTGGCTATCCAAATGGTGAGAAATGTGATGGGATGCAAGTAAGGGGAAATGACTTATGGGCGTTCCAAAATTCGTGCGCCGGGGCCTCTTTTTCACAATACAACATCAGGGTTGCGAAGCGGGCAATCACTCAGTGATAAACAACCACAGCCAATACAATTATCTAATTCATTGCGCAAACGAGTTAACTGCCTGATCCGCTTATCTAAAGAAGAGCGCCACTGGGTGGACATTTCTTTCCATTGTTCCGATGTGAGTGAACTATTCGCAGGAAAACGCCCCAAAGCTTCTTGAATTTCATGTAGTGGTATCCCCGTACTTTGCGCAACTTTAATGATGGCAATATAACGCAGAACCACAGAGTGAAAACGTCGTTGATTTCCTTGCGTGCGTGTACTTTGGATCAACCCTTTTGACTCGTAAAAATGAACTGTCGACACCGCCACACCAGCACGTTTAGCTACCTCACCAACGGTTAATGCCCTTGTAAAATCTATTTTTTTTCCACTTTCTTTGCGTGGTTTTATCGCTTTCGTGTCTTTCTCTGCCATTTTTGCGTCCCTTAGCTTGACCTCAACTTAACTTAAGGTTTTATAGTACCACCCTGCAAGTTTGTCAATTGACATTATTTTTTTAAAGGGGATAGGTTTATGCCATCGGTGATCACCAAATTGTTAGAAAGCAACAGCTTATGGATTATTGCTCGTTTGCTGATCTTGGTTTTATTTATTTCATCTGGTTTAGCCAAAGTTTTTGATTATGAGAATAGCCTTGCCGAAATGCGTGCTGCCGGTCTGCACCCGGATTGGTTTTTCAATATCGCATCTGCTTTTGTCATGTTAGCCGCTTCCGTTCTGGTGCTTTTCAACCGCCTTTTATGGCTTGGAACTGGTGCTCTAGCCGTATTTTTGTTTCTCACTATTGTGATTGTTCATACCTTTTGGAGCTATACAGGGGAAGAAGCCAAAATCGCTATGTTTTGGGCGATTGAGCATATTTCAGTCATCGGTGGCTTAATCGCTGTCGCTATTGCAGGGCATTTTCGAGGTCTTTATTTCGCGTTAAAAACGCAGAAATAGAAGGAAAATCTAATGAATAAAAAAACAATAATCATACTGTGTTCAATTTTAATTGCTGCAGGGGGCGGTAGTGCTATCTATTCTACCTATGCACAAAATGAAGATAATAAACAAGCTGCTTACCAGTACCCTCCCGTTAAAGTCGCGTTAGCCCCAGTCAGTTTAAACACGGCTCCACGAACTTTCTACGGAGTAGGTGAACTTGAAGCAGGAAGCCAAGTGCTAGTGGCAGCTGAAACCAGTGGCCGCATAACTAAAATTGCTTTTGGATCTGGTCAGCAAGTCAAAAAAGGCCAGCTATTAGTGCAACTCAATGATGCGGTTGAGCAAGCCGATTTATCGCGTTATCAAGCACAGTTGCGTAATGCTGCTCGTTTATACGAAAGAACCCGTTCCCTCGCAACACAGCATTTAGTCGCAGAAGCTCAAGTTGATAGTACACGGGCGGAACGCGATATCGCTCAAGGTTTGATCCGTCAAACCCAAGCTCTGATTGCGCAAAAAACCATCGTCGCACCTTTCGATGGCACAATAGGTATTCGCCAAGTACACGAAGGGCAATATTTGAGCCCCGGAGAAACTGTCGCTAGCCTTGTCAATACGAAAACATTAAAGCTCAATTTTTCATTAGATGAGCAGGCATCCCCCGAACTCCATCTGGGGCAGATTGTCGATATTACTGTCGATGCCTACCCAAATAAAACATTCCCAGCTCGGATCACTGCCATTGACCCATTAATCGGCAAATCTCGCACTATTGCCTTACAAGCAACATTAGACAATAGCGATGGGACACTGAAAGCTGGCATGTACGCCAATGTCAATGTGGTGCGCCAAGTCAGCAATCAAGTCCTCACCATCCCAGAAACTGCGGTTACTTATACTGCCTATGGCGATACCGTATTCATTACGCAAGGCGAAGGTAGCGCCATGACAGTTAAACGCGTTTCGGTGAAAACGGGGCAACGTTGGGATGGAAAAATAGAAATAGAGCAAGGGTTAACTGCCGACGATAAAGTCGTGACTTCAGGGCAATTGCGCTTAAACGATGGTTCTGCGGTGACACCTGTCGCACAAGACACCTTGTCTGAACCAATGACTCCGACCGTTCAAGGTTCTTAAGGAAGGCGCAATGAAATTTACTGATATTTTTGTTCGCCGGCCTGTCTTAGCTCTGGTCGTCAGCGCACTTATCGTGTTAATTGGCTTATTTGCACTAAGCAAGCTACCTATTCGCCAATATCCACAACTTGAAAGTGCAACTATTACCATTACGACACAATACCCCGGGGCATCAGCAAAGCTGATGCAAGGTTTTGTGACGCAACCTATTGCCCAAGCGGTTTCCTCAGTCGAGGGGGTCGATTATCTATCCTCATCCTCAGTACAAGGTAGCAGCCTTGTCACTGTACGAATGGAACTTAATCGAGACTCTACCCAAGCTCTTGCTCAAGTAATGGCTAAAGTAAACCAAGTTCGTTATAAGTTACCGAAAGAAGCTTATGACCCTGTTATTGAGCTTTCTTCTGGGGAATCCACCGCAGTTGCCTATATTGGCTTTTCCAGTACTAATTTATCGATACCAGCGCTAACGGATTATATCTCCCGCGTTATTGAGCCGATGTATTCCTCTATTGACGGCGTCGCCAAAGTCCAAGTTTTTGGTGGGCAACAACTTGCTATGCGTTTATGGCTTGATGCCGATAAGCTTGCAGGGCGAGGGCTAACAGCCGCCGACGTTGCGCAAGCTGTGCGCCAAAATAACTACCAAGCAGCTCCCGGAAAAATTAAAGGTGAATTCGTTATTTCTAACGTTTATGTCAATAGCGACCTCACTAATGTTGATGAATTCCGTGATCTGGTGATCCGAAATGACGGTAATGGATTAGTCCGCCTGAAAGATGTAGGAACCATTGAACTGGGTGCTTCATCCACTGAAACAAGTGGTTTGATGAATGGGGAGCCGGCTATTTACCTTGGTTTGTTTGCGACACCAACGGGGAACCCGTTAGTGATTGTTGATGGCATGAATCAATTAATGCCTGATATCACTAAAACCTTACCCCCGGGTGTTAAGGTGGAAATGGCATTTGAAACTTCACGCTTTATTAAAGCCTCTATTGACCAAGTGATCAGCACCTTAATTGAAGCCTTGCTCATTGTCATTGTGGTTATTTACCTGTGTTTAGGCTCAATTCGCAGTGTCATCATTCCAATCTTAGCCATTCCGTTATCAATGTTAGGCGCAGCCGCACTGATGATGGCTTTCGGCTTTAGTGTTAACTTGCTCACCTTGCTAGCAATGGTACTCGCCATTGGGCTCGTTGTGGATGACGCTATCGTTGTTGTCGAAAACGTTCATCGCCACATTGAGGAAGGGAAATCCCCTGTTTTAGCTGCATTAATTGGGGCTCGTGAAGTTGCAGGCCCTGTGATCGCGATGACCATTACCTTAGCCGCGGTATACGCCCCAATCGGCTTGATGTCAGGTTTAACTGGCGCGTTATTTAAAGAGTTTGCTCTAACGCTAGCAGGCGCAGTGATTGTCTCAGGTATTGTGGCGTTAACCCTTTCCCCTGTGATGAGCTCTTTCATGCTCAATTCAAAACAAAACGAAGGGCGCATGGCGCGAATGGCTGAAACGTTCTTCAGTACGTTAGCTCATTACTATACTATTGTATTGAATTTTTCTTTGAAAAACCGTTGGTTAACAGGTGTTATTGCAGTTGCGGTCTTTATCAGTTTGCCCCTACTTTACCAATCTGCCCCGCGTGAATTAGCCCCTGTTGAAGACCAATCTAGCGTATTAACCGCTATTAAATCGCCACAACACGCTAACCTAGAGTATGTTGAACGTTTCTCACGTAAATTACATGATGTTTTCATGGAGTTACCGGAAACAGAAAGCACATGGATTATTAACGGCACTGATGGCCCTTCCGCTAGTTTTGGGGGAACAAACCTCTCCTCATGGGAACAACGCGAGCGCCCTGCGTCGGCTATCCAAGCTGACTTACAAGGACGTGTTGGAGATGTTGAAGGAAATAGTATCTTTGTCTTCCAGTTACCTGCATTGCCGGGCTCAACAGGGGGACTACCGGTGCAAATGGTACTACGAAGCTCACAAGATTATTCCGTGCTTTACAAAACCATGGAAGAAATCAAACAGCAAGCGCGTGAAAGTGGGTTATTTATGGTGGTGGATAGCGACCTTGACTATAACAACCCAGTGGTTGAAGTCCGCATTAATCGTTCAAAAGCAAATAGTTTGGGGATCAGGATGCAAGATATTGGTGAATCCCTGACTTTATTAGTGGGTGAAAACTATATCAACCGCTTTGGAATGGATGGGCGCTCCTATGATGTGATCCCACAGAGTATTCGCAGCCAACGACTAACCCCTGACGCACTGTCACGGCACTATGTAAAATCGGAAGCGGGAACGATGATCCCACTGTCAACTGTCGTAGATATCAATACGCAAGTTGAACCCAATAAGCTCACGCAATTTAATCAACAAAATGCGGCTATTTTCCAAGCAATTCCGGCTCCGGGAGTCACACTCGGCCAAGCAGTTGCTTATTTAGATGGCATTGCAAGTGAACTACCTGCCGGCTTCAGCCATGACTGGCAATCCGATTCGCGCCAATATAAACAAGAAGGTAACACCCTCGCCTTTGCCTTTATGGCGGCGCTCATCATCATTTATTTAGTTTTAGCTGCCCAATATGAAAGTTTAGTCGACCCACTGATTATTTTGATCACTGTTCCTTTATCTATTTGTGGAGCCTTGATCCCACTCGCGCTGGGTTATGCAACGTTGAATATTTATACCCAAATTGGCTTAGTGACATTAATCGGTTTAATCAGTAAACACGGCATATTAATGGTGGAATTTGCGAATGAGTTACAGGCCAATGAAGGTTTGGACAAACGCCATGCTATCCTCAAAGCAGCACAAATTCGCTTACGCCCAATCCTAATGACAACAGCAGCGATGGTCATTGGTTTAGTACCTTTGTTATTCGCGACAGGGGCAGGCGCCAATAGCCGCTTTGGATTAGGTTTGGTGATCGTAACAGGGATGCTAGTTGGCACGTTATTTACTTTATTTGTTCTGCCCACCATATATTCATTACTTGCCCGTAATCATAGTGCGACTGCACTGACACCAAGGCGTTATGAGCTTGCTGAAGCTAACCGCCTGATAAAAGAAACAGAGGAGGCTTCTCAATGAGCAATACGTTATCTGGTCGTTACCAAAGAAATAGTCGAACTGCGGATACAGTGGAAGTCGATGCAAATACAATGAGTAATAGTATGACAATGTTATTAATTTACCATGGGCTACCCCCTGTAATAGGGAAAAACCACCCGACAGGCAACAACCCTCACGGCAATAAGCCAACTCGCTAATCAGGCGATTAAATATAAATGGTATTACATTCCATGTAATACCATTTTTCTATTAACCCTCGTAGAAAGCGAAAACTAAGTTCCCCTCACGAATTATAATTGGGTTACCAGGAAGAGCATCAATGATCTCTTTTTGTGAACCATCTACCACTACCGCGACATTCTTATAGTGATTATTTTTTAATAAACCAGGTAACTGACCTAAGCTATAAAACCGATTAATAGCATCAGGGTATTTTAACCCATAGCTTAATTCACCAGTTTGGTGAAGCATCGTAATATCACTACGCTTTAGTACCCATGCTAAAGCTGTCCCTAACCCAACATTATTTGTCAGTAATATCGATTTGTTTTCTAACTGTTTATGGTATTTTTCAATTACATTTTGAGGCGTGTTATTACTTTCAACGCGATAAGGGATCACATGGCCGACACTCAAACTGATTGCCACGGTGCAAGCCGCAGCGAAGTACCAAAACCGTTGTTTAAAAGAAACCAATGCCACTAATAACCAGCAGATAAAAGCGGCGGCGGCCAACCATAATTTGTTACTTTCATCTGCCTGATAAATGTTAATTTTAGGTATATAAGGAGAAGCAATAATTAATGCCGCGGCAGCCCCACCGACCAATAGGTTAATAACGGCATTTAAGCGGATAGCGGTTGTTTTTTTCTCAGCCCGTACTTTTTCAATGTAAGCCGCCATTAAAATGGCAACCGGTGCAATACAAGGTAAAATATAGGTTAGTAGCTTGCCTTTTGTGATGCTAAAAAATACAAATGGGGCGATAAACCACAATAAAAAGTAAAGGTAAATCCCTTTTTGCCGCCAAGCATAATGTATAGCCCCAAAAAGATAACCCAACCATGGTAAAACAGCAGCAAGTAATATAGGAATATAAAACCAAAATGGTGATTTGTTCTGTGCGTTGTCCGCCATAAAGCGTTGAATATGCTCAACCCAGAAGAAGTAATTCCAGTAGTCAGGCTCACGGCTAGCAATCACAAATGCCCAAGGTAAACAGATAACAAATGCCGTAAAGATTGACACAAAAGAAAAAACAAAGACTTCTTTGAATTGCTTAAAGTACACCGCGGCAAGAGAACAAACTAAAACAGGTAATACAAGCACTAAAAAGCCTTTCGTCAGAACCCCTAGTCCACAAGCCACCCCCATCATAATAAAAGCGCATAATCGATGAGAAAAACGTTGTGTGGTTAGACCCCATTGGAAAAAGAAAATCACCATCGTAATAAAAGCGGTGACTATTGGGTCTAGAATATTGTAGGTGCCTATCGTAAACACCATAAGCATCGAAAGGTAAATAAAGGCAGCGTTAAATGCGATACGTGCATTTTTCCATGACATTTTAGCGCTGAGATAAACAAATAACCCACTGACCAAAGTGCTAAAGACAGCGCCAAGGCGCACGGACACATTATTTTCACCAAATAACATTTGAAACAGTGCCCCAACCCAATAGCCAAAAATCGGTTTTTCGAAGTAACGAATATCAAGAAGTTCAGGCACACTCCAGTTATAGCTAATAATCAGTTCCCGGCTAATTTCGGCATAACGTAACTCGTCAGGCTGCCATAGCAACCTACCGTTTAACGGTAAAAAATAGGTCGCTAAGATAAACCCAAATAGTAAGCACCACTTAAGGTAGGCAACTTTATTGTTTGCCATAATCATTTTTTCTCAACCATTCTTGTTATTGATATTTAATATCTTTTAGCTTATTCGCTTTAAATAAACACTTTTTACTGACTATTTAGTTATTATCGTTATGGCAATTAAACCCCGTTTAAACAAATCAAAAGTTAATTTGTATCAGGCTGATTCTTGGTAAACAATCCATAAATAGAAATTATATTTCATCAATAATAAATAGATAAGAATTGAACATTAAGGTTAAAACCTTACAGGGCCGTTCAGTTTTTCAAAATACTATATAAAACTAATTATTAATATAAAAATAAGAACTAATACAACAAACAAAACGAGTATCATCTTTTTTGGATAATAAAAAAGAAAAAACTGGTTATGATTTTACTTTACCATAACCAGTTTTTATCAAGTTTTACACCAATTATCTTGCCGCAACTAATGCCTGTTCAAGGTCAGCTAAAATATCATCAATATGTTCTATACCGATAGATAAACGGATCATATCCCGCGATACGCCTGCCTGTGCGAGTTCAGCATCATTTAATTGGCGATGCGTTGTGGACGCCGGATGGCAAGCTAATGATTTAGCATCACCAATGTTCACTAATCGTACAATCAGTTGCAGTGCATCAATAAAACGTGCTCCTGCTTCTTGACCACCTTTAATACCGAAAGACATTATACTTGCCGGCTTTCCGTTCATATATTTCTGCGCTAAACCGTGCTCTGGATTGCTTGGTAAACCTGCATATTTCACCCATTCAACTTGAGGGTGCTTTTCAAGGAAATTAGCCACTTTTAATGCATTTTCTGTATGCCTATCCATTCTTAATGCTAGTGTTTCTAAACCTTGTAAGATTAAAAATGAATTAAATGGCGACAACGCCGCCCCAGTTCCACGTAAAGGCGCAACACGGCAGCGAGCAATAAAGGCGGCAGCACCAAAGTGCTCTGTATAGCTTACACCATGATAAGCCACATCAGGTTCTATCAATAAAGAAAAGCGATTTGGATGCTCTGCCCAAGGGAATTTCCCTGAATCGATAACCATCCCGCCAAGTGATGTCCCATGACCACCAATATATTTAGTCAATGAATGAACCACAATATCCGCACCATGTTCAAAGGGACGGCATAAGTATGGGGTTGCCACTGTGTTATCGACAATCAGTGGAACACCATGGCGGTGAGCAACTTCGGCTAATGCGGCGATATCAACAATAAACCCTGCCGGATTGGAAATTGACTCACAAAAAACTGCGCGGGTTTTATCATCAATCAGCGCTTCAAGTGCGGCTAAATCATCATGCTCCGCAAAACGAGTTTCAATCCCTAAACGTGGTAACGCGTGGGCCAATAAGTTATATGTGCCACCGTACAATTTTGCGACGGAAACAATGTTATCACCTGCCTGCGCAATAGTTTGGATGGCATAAGTAATAGCTGCCATACCGGAAGCAACAGCCAGCCCAGCTACACCGCCTTCTAATGCTGCGACACGCTGTTCTAAAACATCATTTGTTGGGTTCATGATGCGTGTATAAATATTCCCCCCGACTTTTAAGTCGAAAAGGTCAGCGCCGTGCTGAGTGTCATCAAATGCATACGATGTAGTTTGGTAAATTGGAACCGCAACAGACTTGGTTGTTGGGTCTGGAGAGTAGCCCGCGTGAATCGATAATGTTTCTAATTTCATTTGTTATCCTTGTTATGACGCACTGGAAAACACGGCCAGAAGAGATAATTATAAGTGGGTTCTATGCTGTGATATCAATAGATATTACCTAAGACTATATACTAGGCAACTATTTGAACTTGAAATTATTTCATATAGATTAGTCTACACTCCATGCCTTAGAACGCTTTGCACCGCTCAACGCCGATAATTAATCACATAAGGTATTATTCTTATAATCTATTTCTTATTCATATAAAAAAAAGCCACAACCCATTGAGATTGTGGCTTTTTAAAACGAATCGAATTACCCGCGATTATTGAAATGCACCATAAATAACAGAAGTAATGGACGCTAATCCGCAGACAAAAGTGAATATTTGTGCTGGCTTTGACGTACTAAATTTTTTCATTGCAGGAACAATATTCATCGATACCACCGGTAGAATGAACAGGATAGCCGCGATCATTGGCGCCCCCATCGTTTCAATCATACCTAAAATGCTTGGGTTACGAATAGTGACGATCCATGTTGTTATCACAATAAATAACATAGATGCTGTCTCAATTTTCCTAACTGAGAAAGAAGAGCGGGATTTAATTAACCCAACTAAACCTTCGTGGGCACCTAAGAAGTGACCAAAATAGCTAGAAACAATCGCCGCAAAAGCAACAATCGGCCCTAAGTAAGACAAAATTGGTGATGGATTGATATTAGCAATATGCGATAACACGCTAATGTTCTCTTGCTTGGCAATTTCCAGTTCTGCTGGGCTTAAAGATAACACCACAGAAAAAACAAAGAACATCACAAAGCCTGTTAACATTAAGGCTGCACCACCTGTGATCATATCAGTTTTGACGATTGCCTTGTCACCAAATTGTTGACGTTGGTCTTTGGTAAATTGGCTGATAATCGGGCTATGGTTAAATGAAAATACGATCAGTGGGATAGCCATCCAAACTATAACTGGCATTGCACTCCAATCAGGCGACACTTCTAGCATCGACATATTCCACTCAGGGATTAAATATAAAGACAATGCTAATAAGATGAAAACTAATGGGTAAACCATCAAAGAAGTGAGTTTTAACATGAGGTCACGACCAAACACCACCCCTGCTGTCATTGCCGAAATCAACACACCTGACAGTAACCAACGCGGAGGTTGCGCCATGCCAAGCTGATTGACAATAAAAGAATCAACGGTATTGGTGATACCCACGCCATAAATTAATACAATTGGGTAAATAGCAAAGAAATAAGCAAAGGTAATGATATTTGCCCCAACTTTACCAAAGTGCTCTTCTACAGTATCAGTAATATCCGCATTCGGATTTTTTGCAGACAAAACAAAACGCGCTAACCCTTTATGTGCTAGCCAAATCATTGGGGTAGCAATTAATGCCAACACAACTAATGGCCAAAAACCCCCAGCACCTGCTTTAATAGGTAAGAATAAAACCCCTGCCCCTACGGCTGTTCCAAATAAAGAAAGTACCCATGTAAAATCCTTATACGTCCATTTACTTACTGGCTTATCCGTTGTAACCACTGTTTTTTCTATTGTGCTCATCTTGTATTCTTCATCATTAACGTTATTAAAATCAGATGCGCCGATTTTGCATGAAGTTAGTAAGACCGCCTAATTTAATTTACCTATTTTGTTCAACTTTTTGGCGTAGATCTCGTTAATAACGTCAAATAAAAAAACTCAATGTAATTCCTCTGTAAAAATCCTTTTTAGCTTGTGATTAAAATAATAAATTTTGCATCTAAAGAATTTAATTTTAAATGTGATAAAAAAATGGCTGAACTACTAGCTCAGCCATTTACATAAAAAATAGGTTGGGTTTATAGATAGACAGGAACTAAAATTTCAGTTGCAATGACCACAACAATTAAGCCAACTAGCACTGGAATTGACGTTCTTTTTACCACTTCAAACGGTGAAATTTTAGCCATCCCAGACACCGCAACGACGACACCTGAAACAGGTGATAATGTGCGCCCCAAGTTAGAAGCTTGTAACATTGGGATCACCAAATAAGCTGGGTTGACGCCCATCTGTTTTGCTAGATGTGGAATTAATTCGACAAAGGCATAAAACGGTGCATTACCAGACCCTGTCGTCATTGCAGCTAGCATTGTAATAATTACCAATGCAATCATCATGACAATCGCGCCCGAACCAAATGATTGTGCTAGGTCAATAAGCCCTTTGATAAAACCAATAGTACTTAAACCTTGTGCAAATACACCCGCCGCAACTAATAACATAACCACTGTAGCAAAGGCTTCAGCCATCCCTTTATAACAAACCTCTAAGCCACCATAGACGTGTTTTGCACTGAAACTACGAATGAATTCAATAACAGCAGCTAAAATAATACAACCAACAATGATTGTAACTATGTGCAGTTCAGGCGCCCACTTACCATCAAATACTAATACACCAATAATCGGAGTGAATGGTAAAATGGCATAAAAAGAAGGCGCATGAGTTTTGATTTCATTGACGTCAAGCATTTCCATTTTGACGTTTTCTTTTCTATCTAGATAACGCTGCCAGAAGAAATGTGCGATAGACATAGCAACAATTGCAGCAATAGAAATAGGCAAAGTCACTTTAAATGCAAAATCAACTAATGGCATTTCAGCAGCTTGCGCCGCTAAAATAACGTCACCTGAAGTCGGTGCCAGAATAATTGCCGCTGGTGAAGCACAAATTGCCGCCGCTGCACCACGGCTAATCCCGACATTCACCATCACGGGGAACAAGGTTGCCATCAATAACACCCCAAGACCAGTCGCAGAGGAAACCGCCAGCGACATCAAGCAAGCAACAATATAAGCCGCTACCATTAATAAATATGGCGAGTTGATCATTTTTAGCGGTTTTGATGCAATTTTAACAACCACATCATTGGCACCAATATGGGTCATGTAAGATGCAAACCCACATAGCACCATAATCATCATACCAAGGTCACCACCTCGGCTCATTAATAGGAATTTTATGTATTCCAAAATGTCTGTTGTACGCCACCCCGTCGTAGGAACAGAACTTGGTAAAATACTTTTTCCCATAATAGCGGTAATGATCAGAAGTAAAATCCCCCCTGTCATTAGCACGCCCGTTGCCGAATACCCTTTTATGATATAGCGCCCAACTCCAATGGCGACAATAACGCCGATTAAGAGCTCAATCATTTGTTTCTCCTGCCTGTCTCATTTTGTAATTATAAAAAATCACTCTGCCTAATAGTTAAGCAAAATTCACTGACAATGATCATGCCAGACGATATTTTTTAATATAGATATGAATAAAAACACAAGATAAAGAAATAATAAATCTTTTATAGAAGAGATTTTCTAGCGGATTTTACCAATTACCCTCTTCAGATAGGTAGAACAGACTAGATTAGGTTAAAAAAAAGAAATTGAAGTATATGCGGATACCAATGGGTTCGTCATCAAGATAGCTAATCAAATACAGAAAACCTGCATTGATATTAAAATCAGGAAACAATCAACTAAACAGTTCGTAAATCATATCGCCAAAAAAACCTCGATATTGTAAATAACGGATCTGTTTACTCTTTTCTTTAAAATCTTGGGGTAGGTCATCACCAAATTTTTTGCTGCGTACCAATGCCGCTTTCTCAAACCAATCCACATCAACATCAGCAAAATGTTTTTCAACTAAAGCTTCAGAAAAGCCTTTTTGACGCATTTCTTGCTTAATTCGCAACGGACCATAACCTTTGCGAATATAGCCCTGCATTAATAGTGCCACCACCCGATCATCATCAAGAAAGTGTTGCTCACTGAGTCGTTCAAGGGCTTTTTCAATCAACGATTCATCAATAATACCTTCATTTTTCTCATACATCCGTCGTTTCATACGGCTAAATAACTCAGCTTTACCGTAGTCACGGCGAGAAAGCATAAACAGGGCATATTGGTACAGGTCAGATTCATTCATAGTGTCAAACTATCATCATTAAATTGGGCACTTTACGCGCCCAGTCTAACACAAACCTTTGTACTCTAAATAATCCAAGGCATATATAGGCAACAAGCTTCGCCCATGTGACTTGCAGTCTAACGAATTAGTGAACTTGCGCGCCACTCAGTAGCTTGTATATCGTATCCGGCGTGTAACTTCCATCTTGGAAATAAATTGTCCAATCCGTAATATCATCACGGGTTAATGGATAAGTTTCCCCTTCTTGCATATCTTTCACATAAAAAGGATGGTTAATTAATCGGCCTTCAAACTGGTCACCATTCCAAGAAATTGGCTCAAACCACATATGTTCGTGCCCATCATAATCCTCTTCCGCATCATGATAACCAATGCCACATTTCACTAAGAAACGCCATTCAGTATCAGCTTCATCATCGTTTTTGCCTAAAAACTTCGCAAAAAAACCTTTCTTTTGAGTGACAGGTTTTGGACCATAATTATCTAACATGTGGGTGAAATACTCCCAGCGCAGCTTCGCTTTACGGGACATATCCGCCGTTTCTTCGTCTGTGCGCATAAACATCATCGCATTTTGATCTTCAAACCCTTCAAAGAAACTCTCTAATACTGGGTTTTCTTGTGTAACACGGAACAACATGACTGACGGGTGCTGATGAGACTCATCCCTGTCGTGCCAATCCCCCATAAAACGCTCAGAAGTTGCATCACCAAACTCAAAATTCATTTCTTCTAATGGCTTTAAGTTATCAATAGGCGTTGATTTACCGACATGAAGCAACCCTTCCTCAAATGGCAATGCCACCAGGTATTCGTAACCTGATTGTGTTTGCCCAATAAAAATTGGCTCGTTAAAGACGATTTTACCGTGTGTAATACTGTTGTTCACAAAGCTCCAGAATAATTCTGGGATACCATAATAAGATGCGATTGGGTGTGGAATAATAATTTCAGCTTCAGACAACCCACAACGGGCTAAACCATGGGTATGGAACCAATACATGGTTGGTGCGCGCTCTTCTTCCGGTTTATTTTCATTATCTTCTTGGTCATAAATAGCGTGCACAACATATAAAGAATCAATGCTTGGCATTAAATCATCTATTAATTGAAAATTAAGCCACTCACGAGTAAACACTTTCCCTGCTGCCGAAATATCCAGCCCTAAGAGTAAATCAGGCACTAAGATTTGAATGATTTTCAGTTGTTGAAGGTAACTGACTAACGGCTGCTCTTTGAATAAACATTCCACAATCACCGCTTGAGGAGCCGAACTCGCCTCCGCGTATAATTCTGGACTAATAGGGTCTGTCGCAAAATATGGGTTGATCGTATATTCAGGGTCGCTATCTACCAATGAAATATAGAAACGCAATTCCTCTTCACCTTTTTTACAGCTAAAAAAGAAACCGTCTTCATCTGGAATATAGTCTACTTCTCCATCCGTAAAATAGGTTTGTTCTTCTAAACGCTGCTCAAGTAACGAAGATGTCAATTCAGAACCTGGAATAGCGACCATCATAGATGCTTCTTTTTCGCCTTCACCTGCTGCAGTATCAAGGTAATATTGTTTATTGTTCATTTTAAGGCCTATTAATAAGTGACTTTAGCGAGGATATCAGCTTATATTCATTAAGAATATTGTGAATATTCTTAACAAATTCAGATTGTGATTTGATCCTTTATATTGTAACTAAGTAAACCAATAATCATTATTCGATAATAATTTATTCTACTTTTCATACGCTATTGGCTGAGGCACAATGACCTCCTTTCTCTGACTTGCTTCGTATTGATGAGGCAAAAGAACTAATTTCTATCTATATAGGTGTGAGAATATGATTGACCTGACAGAAGCACAAAAAGAATACATTGACGAACTCGCAATGCAGCGTGTTTACAATATGAATAGCGACGAAGTATTCGTACATGCTTTAGAACAAAAAATCCATCAAATGGAAGATCACTTAAAAGCCTATTTTCATGAACGTGTTAAGTTTCACCAACAGAATAAAAAATAATCTTTTACGCTCTTCGTGCCGGTAACCTTTTGTCTATCGGCACCTATTTTTCGGTTTTGGAAAGCACAATCTTAAACAAACTATCAACCTACACTCATTTTACCCAAAGAGTTAATAAAAAAGCATTAAGCGCTATCCCTAAAAAAAAGATTAATGATAAAATTCCGATTATCGCTGTAAGACGAATAATAATCTGCTTTTACACCCCCTTTACTTCCTAAAATTGAGCCAATGTTATGAAACGCATCCAATTCAGTCATGTGCTAATCCTTTCTTCTTTTTTATGTATTCCCGTAAGCTTTGCCGATAGCGACCGTCCATTATTTTCAGTATCAGTTAGTGAGTCAGGGGTGCCACAAAACAATAACGAAGGCGGTATTACTCGTTCTTCTGCTACAGAGTCACGAGTACTGCCGATTTGGGGTGATGAAGCACGCGCCCGCGGTTATGATTTGCCGGAGCCATTTGGTGCAAGCTATGGTTATATGAATATGCGCCAAGATATTGTAGTCGACAGAATTGGGTTTATTTCTCCTGAAAGCCCTGAGTTTTCAAATGCGATACACATTGAAGCGGGACATACACGGCAAAAAAGTGAAACCCATACACTTAAATTAGATTCATGGGTATTTCCATTCTTAAATATTTATGGGTTATATGGTCACACTAAGGGTAAGTCCCATACCACACTAAAAGGTGGAAGTTTCGAGTTAGCTCCGGGATTCGTTATACCACTAGATCCTTTATTGAAAGGCCAACCTTTTGATTTAGATTTTAAAGGTAAAACCTATGGTGCTGGGTTTACTTTAGCCGGGGGATATAACGATTTTTTCACAACATTAGATTTAAATTATACAAAAACTGACCTTGATATTCTTGATGGTGATATTAAAGCTTTAATAATTTCACCTCGAATTGGCTATACATTTACTTTTGACCCATTGATTGATGGGCAAGGGAATACCAAAGTTCAAGTTTGGACTGGTGCAATGTACCAAGATATTACCCAACGTTTTAAAGGTGATATCAATAAGCTCAATTTACCTGGGAAATTCCAAGATATAATTAACTCAATGGATGAACCTGGTATGAAATTCGACGTCAAACAGCACCTTGCCCATAAATGGAATAATACTGTCGGTGCTCGCGTCGAGTTTACTCGCAATTTTAATGTACTCACTGAGTTTGGTTTTAATAACCGTAATACTTTCTTTGTCTCTGGAGAATTCCGTTTTTAATGTGGTATTCGGCTATTATCCAAAGGCTGGCATTGGTCAGCCTTTTTATTCTTTTTCCTGCTAAAGCAGATATTCTCCCCGACCGCCAACAAATTGATGGCTGGTTAAACAACCTCGGGGGTGAAAACAGCTTTGATGACAGCAAACCCATTGATTGGGGCGTTTTGCCGGGGCCTTTTTATACCCCTGAAATGGGGATAGGCATCGGTACTGCGCTGGTTGGTTTATACCGGATAGATAAAGAAGATAAACAAACGCAACCTTCTTCAATTGGGTTAAGTGGCTTCGCTTCATCTACAGGCGCATTTGGTTTGAATTTCACTAATTATAATTTTATTGATAACGACCAGTGGCGATTATTTATTTCGGGTACCATCAATAACATTCCTACTTATTATTGGGGAAAGGGCTATTCTGCAGGTAAAAACGACCGTAATAAAGAAAAGTACCATTCCCAAGAATTCCAAATAACGCCAAGAGCATTGTATAAACTAACGGATGCCACTTATATTGGACTCGGTTGGAACTTTTCATCAATTAATGCCAGCGACCCAGATGATGGTGCAAAAAAGTACTTCGCTAATTCCGTCGGTGGGCGTTCTGTTATCAACTCAGGGGTCAGCGCCTATTATAGTTATGATACCCGCGATTTTTTGCCTAACGCATACCAAGGGCAAACCTTTGAAGTGACTTACACTTATTTTGCGCCAAATCTTGGTAGCGACACCCGTTTTCAAACCACGCAATTACAATACGCTTACTACCATCAGATTGCCGAAGATACCGTGGTTGCACTTGATAATTATGCGCGGTTTTCAATAGGTAATGTGCCATGGAATCAATTATCGTTATTAGGTAATGGTAATCGAATGCGAGGCTATTACGAAGGTCGCTATCGCGACAATAATATATTCACTAGCCAAATAGAAATTAGGCATAAGCTAGATTGGCGTCATGGTATTGTCGGTTGGTTAGGCACAGGGACGATGAGCGATACACCGTCCGAACTAGGTCAAAGCCACTGGCTCCCTACTGTTGGTGTCGGGTATCGCTTTGAATTTAAGCCAAGAATGAATGTACGTTTGGATTTCGGCATTGGCCGTAATAGCACTGGTGTCTATTTTCAGGTCGGGGAGGCGTTTTAATGTTTAAGTGGGTTCAAGCGTCTTGTTTAGCCTTGCTATTAACTGCATGCCAAAATCATAGCAAGCTTGAATTGCCCGCTATTTCCCCCGTATTAACTTCGCATACCTTTGAAGAAGCTACACAAGATTGGTCCGTTATTCCTTCATTAGTTCCTCCTCAAGGCTTACGTGCATGCTGTGCCTTCGGGTACAACCTCCAAGCACAATTATGGGGGCTCCCCGTTCCTTTTTATACTATCGATAATATTGTAGAAGCCGATAGCCTTGGTGAGCATCATTATAATGATAGCTTTTTAGGGGCAAGTGCAGCTTTAATGGGGCTTAGTAATGAAAAAATTGGCTTATTATATACAGATAAAGGTGGGTTTATTGATATCTCGCATGTCAGAGATACTGCAGATTATACTTTTTACTTATTCAGCCAAATTTATCCACGCCTTGGCCAAGAATGGACACTTTCACTAAGTGAAGAACTGGCCAGTAGACAAATTCATTTCAGCCCCTTTACGCCACCGCCATCTGCACACCAACGTTATACGCTCAGTGCCTATCTTGCGGCTAAACTTGCTTTCCAACTTGCCGTATGGCACGAAATTGCACAATGGTATGGTTATCAATCGGTTCCAGGCTTTTCAGAAGGGATCTCGGCTTTTTCCCCTGAAGATCTTTACTCTAATTTGCTCGGAGCACGCCTTGCAATGACCGTTATTTTGCAGGGTCGAGCGAACTCTTTGCCGGTTTTTTCTCAATCCATAGAAAATATCCTACCTTTAGCCCTGCACCAATTGGGCGCATCAAATAGAGCCGAAACAAGTAAAATGTTCGATAACATTGATGGCCTATGGTGGAATAGCTACCGGAGAGTACCTGAAAAATTCCTTGTATTAACAAGGGACTATAATACCAGCGATGACAGGCTACCTTTAATACCGACTCAAATCATACCTCGGGGAGGGTTGCGATTAACGCTGCCAGATAACTACCTACAATACAATTTACCACTACTTGCTCAGTTACGTTTGCAACCCACTGAAAATATGAGACAACTTCCTGTACCAAACCATTATTGGACTGTTGCGGACTTCCCGGCCCTTGCAGAAGAAGCTAAACAACAAGATATACAGCAACAGATTTTACAACCCTAAATTTCCCCTAAAAATTGCTCACTTAAACGAAATTATCACGGTCAAGGTGACGAGTAAAAATGAAGCTTAACTCGCTTTTTTTACCTTTCATACCGCCTATTTGTATTTCACTTTTGTTCCCTCTTTTATCGTTAGGAAAAAGAGGCCTTTCCCATTTTGATTATAAAATAAGCGACTAAGTGGCTATTTATTGAGCAAAATAGCCTTATAATAACTAAGTGAACTGTGTGATAAATAATCGAATTTAACTTAAGTGCAGCCATTCAAAGTAAAAACAAGTAAGACATTTTAATATATAACCATAAAAACTAGATGTAAAAATATTATTTTTACATCAAAATCAATACAGTTAAAAATAAACAAAAAAACCTACAATCCAATACAGAAGTTTACCTAATATTAGCCGGATAAAAGTAGCTCGTAAAAATTTAATCTGCTAATATTCGCTCGAATTTTGTTCAGAGATACTTAGGAGAAGCAAATGCCCTCTCGAACGATGAGGACAAACGCCGTCTTCGCTTTCTTATTTTTACTTTTATTTTCGAGCCTCAGTATGGGCTCCACCAGTACCAGCACAATGCTCAATAAAGAGTACTCTAATAAAACTGTGCAAAATGTAAGTCAGGCCAAAACATCACTCCCTGATTTACGTAAATACCCTTCTGGTACACCACGAAAGAAAGCATTTTTGAAAACGGTTGTCCCTGTTATTGAAAAAGTTAATAAGCAGATTATGGAAGAGCGCAATTGGTTATTATCCGTTCGCGCAAATAAAAAATGGAGCGCTCAAGAACTGCGCCGTCTTAGCCAAATCTGTGATAGCTATGGTATGAAATGTAGCAACCCAAAACGCATCAATTGGGATAAGCTATTAAGTCGCGTAGATATCATGCCAACGCATTTAGTGGCCACACAAGCAGCAACAGAATCAGGTTGGGGTACATCACAACTTGCATTACAGAACGGCAACTTATTTGGTATGCGCTGCGGAAGTGGGTGCCGAACTAACAAAGGTAAAGTTAAAGGCTATTCAGCATACTCTTCAGTTGAAGATACCGTGACAGCGTATATGAAGAATATGAATACCCATAATGCTTATGAATCACTACGTAGTTCACGAGCAAAACAACGCCTATCAAAAGATGAGTTAGATACCACAAAACTTATCAATGATATGAAAGGGTACTCCGAGTTAGGTTCATCCTATAACCGTTATTTACAAGAAATGTACGCGAGTAATGAAGAACTGATTACACAAGCTCAAAAAAGAGCAGCCACTCGCATCTAATTATTGTATCACCAGGTACAAGATATAAAAAATCCACTTAACAAAGTGGATTTTTTTATCGCTATAAATTGCTCATGTTATAGCAGGCAGATACCCTGCGGGGGAATTGAATGCCGCCAACAAAATCATTACTCAAAATATGACGAGCAATATTCTGATTGCATAGAAGAAGAGATCAAATATCATATGCTCATCTTCTACCAAAATAATTAACATCTTTGAGTCTAATATGAATTTCTTCTCTTTTGAGTTTCTTGGCTCTTTCTTGATATTTTTTCTTATTTATTGGGCTTGTCAGCCCAGTGCAAAACTACAAAATGGTCTACTAATTACCGCAAGCTATTTTTTTGTTTATTCGTTTAACCCTGATTTTGCCTATATTTTATTTGGTTATACCCTATTCATTTATTTTCTCACAAACTGGGTGACAAATTGGCTATCAAATCGATGGGTCTATCTCATCCTAGCCACAGTTATTATCGGTTACTTCACCTACTTTAAATATTATTCTTTCTTTCAAGAAAGTATTCAGCAAACTTTAGATAAATTTGGTTTTAGTGTTGGGCTCCCTATTCTTGAAATACTGGCTCCACTCGGTCTTTCTTTTTATGCATTCCACTCTGTTAGTTATACAGTTTCAGTATGCCGCAAAGAAATTCCTAAAGCTGATTTTTTCGATGTCGCTTTATACCTTGCATTTTTTCCAAGTATTGTGGCGGGGCCGATTAACCGCGCAAAAAATTTCATGCCTCAAATCCAAGCAGAAAGCCGAACCATTCTCAATAGTCGCAAGGCAATCCTGTTGATTTCACTGGCGCTAATTAAGCTCTTTTTATTTAGTTCTTACTTATCCGAAAATTTTGTTAACCCTGTTTTTGATGCCCCTATCGGATATAGCGCAGGAGAGATCTTAGTAGCCACTTATGCCTATGCATGGAATATCTACTTTAACTTTTCCGGTTACACCAACCTTGTTACGGGCATCGCCTTATTATTAGGTTTCAGAGTACCCGTTAACTTTAATGCCCCTTATTTAGCCGCAAACCTAAAAGAATTTTGGGCACGTTGGCATATTAGCCTATCGACTTTTATTCGTGATTATATTTATATCCCACTAGGAGGTAACCGCAAAGGCTTTAGCCGTATGAATGCTAATGTATTCCTTGCTATGGTGATCTCCGGACTCTGGCATGGTGCCGCAATGACGTTCGTGGTGTGGGGAGCAATACATGGCTTAGGGATTGTTTTACTCAATTTAAAGAGTTTGTGTATGGAAAAATTGGGTTGGACAAAGGCACTCCCTAATAAAACATTATCAATTTGGGTCTCACGAATTATCACTTTCCATTTTGTCTGTTTTGCTTGGATCTTTTTCCGTAGTGCTTCTTTTGATGATGCGATATTAATGATTAATCAAATTATTGCCCCAGGCTTTATTGCATCAATTAATGCAAGCCTAGGTCTGCTTATTGCATTTTGGGTCTTACTCATTACCTATCCTTACTTTGTACAAGGTTACCATTATGCGGCGAAAAAATACCAAGATATCCCTTGGTATTACTACCCTATTCCACTTGCTCTTGTTTTAACAATTATGTTTATGCTTTCACCTTCAGGTATGCCGGGGTTTATTTATGCTAACTTCTGAGTTTAAAAAAAACCTAATTAAAACCGGCCAAGTTTTAGTTATTGTGTTACTAGCAGGACTGTTGTTGATTTGGTTAAACCAAGGTTCTTTGGAGCGATTCTGGCAACAAAAATATCATCAAGATACACCATGGGCGAAAATGGCAGGAAACCCTATTTGGGATTACGGTGCTTATTTACATGACGGTGCTCTCGAGGCGGGAAGTGTATTTACTTATCATG
Organism: Providencia sp. NPDC089933; assembly: GCF_049545585.1. Lineage (NCBI taxonomy): Bacteria > Pseudomonadati > Pseudomonadota > Gammaproteobacteria > Enterobacterales > Morganellaceae > Providencia > Providencia sp. NPDC089933. Next base: position 52,449 of record NZ_JBMWDT010000011.1, on the reverse strand, counting down.
CTTCAGGGCAAAAAGCACAAGACGACCAGCAAGCCGCTGAATTAGCATTAGCAAATAAAAACAAGAAGCTGAGTTTCCCAGACGGTTTTCAAGTGGGCCTGCATTTTATGAATGGTTATATCTACCCAGCAGACAGCTTATCAATAACTTTCCCTGAGTTGCTTAAGCGCCCACAAGCGAGAGCAAAAAGCCTCAAGGGCAATTTAAGTCACTTAGCTATCAAGCAAAACCAACCTATTGTAGAGAAGCATATAGCCAACATTGAAAAAGGCCAGCAAGTTCTATTTGCAGGAGACTCAATGATGCAAGGCATTGCTCCACATGTTAAGAACAAGCTATTGAAAAAATATAATATCGATAGCATTAATTTAAGCAAACAAAGCACTGGCCTTGCCTATCCACGCTTTTTCAACTGGCCCCAAACCATTGCTAAGGCATTGAATGATAACCCTAATATTAAAGTTCTTGTTGTTTTCTTAGGGCCTAATGACCCTTGGGATATGCCACCAAAAACAGGTTATAAATACGTCAAATTTAAAAGTGAAGACTGGGAAAAAGTTTACCGAGAGCGTATTAATGATATAATATCGACCGCACGCCAGCACAATGTAGATGTTATTTGGGTTGGTCCTCCTAATATGCGTAAAAATACGCTATCCGATGGTATGAAATTCTTAAGAAGCCTCTACCAGTCTGAAGTTGAAAGTAACGGCGAAATTTATTTTTCTGTCAATGATGTCTTTAAATATAAAGGCGATAACTACTCTGACTATATCGGCGATGAAAGCAGTACAATTAAATTGAGAAGTGGCGATGGGATTCATTTCAGCAGTAAAGGGCAACAACTTATTGCAGAAAAAGTTTTCTCATTGATCCATTTCGAAGCAGAGGAAGAAAAGGAACCTCATGAAACTGAACAATCTGCGTCAAGCTAAGCTCAAAATTTTAGCAGGTAGCATCATTGCACTGCTATCGTTGGGCTTATTGTCTTGTCAAAATACATCAGACAAAACGCGCATACCAAGTTCGAAACAAGGACAAACTGTTATATCTCAAGGGCAATTAATCAACAATGCTGAGCCTAATTTAACGCAATTAGCAAATAAATTACGCCAAGGTAACCAGCAAGTTCATATTATTCAAATTGGTGATTCCCACACTGCGGCTGATTTTTTCAGCGGCAATTTAAGGAGTTTATTTCAGCAACGTTATGGTGATGCAGGTCCTGGCTTTATTCCTCCTATTTCTATTCCGGGACAACGTACTGCAACCATTAACCGCATGAGCGAGAAAAAAGAATGGTCACTTTCTTCTAGCCGTAAAGATGAGCGTTTTGATTACCCCTTAGGGGGAATGATTGCTGAACCACAAGCCGCAAAGAGTAAAGTGCTACTCAAGCCGTTACAACCGGCTCTAGGGGCCTATCAGCTTCAAACGCTATACCAGAGCGCGAATGACTCTCAAATGAGTGTGGCTCCAGCTGTTTCACCTAATGTTGCACTCCCGGCAACAGGCTATCAGTGGTATTTTTCAACCCCGGTTAACACCCAGTTACCCGCAGAGGTTACGGTCAATAAAAGTGCTGGGTTAAAGATTGGTGGCTGGCTCGTACGTTCACAAAAGCCAGGGGTTATGCTTTCCGCGCTAGGGATCAATGGTGCAACACTTAGTATGGTAGATAAATGGCAACCACAATGGAGTGAGACTTTAGCTCAGCTGTCACCTGATATGGTGATTTTAGCTTATGGTACTAATGAAGCCTTTAATGATACGTTAGACCTTGCCGCTTATGAGCAAAATTTACGCGCTAAAATCCGCTTAATCCGCCAGCAAATGCCAAATAGCGTTATTTTATTAGTCGGGCCGAATGATTCGATTAAATTTAATGATGCCATGAATTGCCAAGCTCAAATGCCTGTAAACTTAATGAATGTTATTCAAATTCAGAAATCTGTTTCAGCTCAGGAACATACGCTGTTTTGGGACTGGCAAGCCTTTATGGGTGGCCCTTGTTCAATCCGTACATGGGCAGCACAAGACTTAGCACGACCAGACAATGTACACTTGTCTGTTGATGGTTACAAAAAGAGTGCTCAAGGTTTATATAGCCAGTTGAGCCAGCTTTTACAGTAACGAAAAGCAAAAAGGTCAGCCGATTAAAGCTGACCTTTGTCTTTATACCTAAAAAATTACAAGAAAACGAAGAAAATCATACCGACAATGGCGCCCGTCGTCCCTAAGATAGTTTCCATTACCGTCCACGTTTTTAGAGTCTGCGCTTCAGTTGCACCAGTAAATTTACCAAACAACCAGAAACCTGAGTCATTAACATGACTTAAAATCAATGAACCACCGGAAATACAGATTGATAAAGCAGCAAGCTGCGCACCTGAATACCCTAATTCACTGATAACGGGTAAAACTAAACCTACCGCTGTTAAGCACGCAACCGTTGCAGAACCTTGGATAACACGTACAGCACCCGCTAAAACAAAACAGGCTACCGCAATAGGTAAACCCGCGCCGATTAGCGAATCCCCTAGCGCTGGACCAACACCTGAATCCACAAGAATTTGTTTGAAAACACCACCAGCCCCAGTCACCAACAGGATAATCCCCGCAGGCTGGATCGCCGCCGAACAAACTTCCATCAATTTTTCTTTATTCATACCATAACGGAAACCTAAACCATATATGGCAAGCAAGCATGCAAGTAATAAAGCAGTGAAAGGATGACCAATAAATTCGAGCCAATGTTCCAGAGTTGAGCCTTTCTCAACAAAATGAGTCCCAATTGTTTTTAAACCCACCAAAACTAATGGAAATAACACTAAACATAAGCTGAACCCAAAACTTGGCATTTTGCCATGTTCTGTATTTGGTGCTTTATAATCCGCAGGAATATCAATGTGTACAAACTGGCTAATAAATCGCCCATATAGAGGACCCGCTAGGATCATACTAGGAATTGCAGCACATAGACCAATGAGAATCATCCAGCCATAATCTGCGCCCATTTGTGAAGCAACCAGCATCGGTGTCGGCCCAGGCAACAAGAATGCCGCAGCGGCAGCAACCCCAGCAAATAATGGGATAGCTAAACGGACAACGTTATGCCCAGTTCGATTTGCCACTGCAAATACCACACCGATTAACAGCACTATGGCGACATCAAAAAATAATGGCAGTGCACAAATTAACCCTGCGATACCTACCGCATAGTGCGCATGTTTCTCACCGAAAAGGTTAAGTAACTTATTCGCAACCTGATCTAATGCCCCTGTTTCATGCAGGATTTTGCCAAACATTGCCCCTAATGCCACAACAATAGCAAGGAAACCTAGAGTCCCAGCCATTCCTTTTTGCATCGTCTCGGTTATTTGTTGAACTGGCATTCCTGAAAACAACCCTGCACCAATTGACACTATCATCAGTGCAACAAAAGCATGTAGGCGTGCATACATGACTAAAAACAGTAATAAAACTACCGAGCCAACCGCTGTGAGTACCAATGTTAATGTGCTAAGCGTCTCAACCGTGCTCATGATTTTTCTCCCGCGACAATTTGTTTAATCGTTAAGCAGGTATTACCGATGACATCTTCAAGAGTTTGGCGAATATCAACTATATGAACATCAGTTTCCGCTGCATTGGGTTCTTCTAAGGCTGCAAATTGTGTTTTTAACATTTCAGGTTTGAAGAAATGCCCTTTACGGGCTTTTAATCTTTCTTCAATAACCTCTGAATCCCCTTTTAAGTAGATAAAAAATAAATTTTTATTGTCTTCTCTTAATATATCTCGATATTTTTTCTTTAATGCTGAACATACAACTAAAGAAATAGAATTTGTTCTCTGCATAGCAAAAATTGCCTGGTTTAATGCGACTAACCAAGGTTGGCGGTCATCATCATTTAGCGCATGACCCGATGCCATTTTTAAAATATTTGCTTTAGGGTGCAGAAAGTCGCCATCAAGAAAGGCGGCATGTAATTCCTGAGCAACGCCATTTGCTACTGCAGATTTACCGCTACCCGATACCCCCATTAGTACAAATGCATAGTTTTGTTGTTGGGTATCACTCATAGGAAACTCCTCAGGCATTCAAAATTATTCTGGCTTTTAATTAATACCGTTATGTTACTGGTAACAAGTTACGGGTAACATTATCAGCAGTGAGGATTTATTTAGCAATCAAATTGGCGAAGAAGAGAACAGATCTGTGATGATTATCTCAATCTGAGTTTAGTGAAGATAGGCAAAGAAAAAAGAGGCACTAACAATATAGAAATTTAAAAGTATGTTTTATTTTAAATTTCAATTAACCCATCTTTAATATTCATCTAAATAATTCGTGGTGTCGCTAGGCGGCAAACGAGCCAAGTCCTAGGAGCATACTCCAGTATGTGACTAGGGTTGGTGAGTGCAGCTAATACTTTTAGTGCATACGCCGAAATTTAGCTTTAAGGCTATATTAAACCACACTATTTCCCTAAATAATTCGAATTAGAGGTAGGCGGCAAATTGAGGATATCTCAGGGAGCATACATAAGTATGTGACCTGAGTAGCCGAAAGCAGCCAACCCCCCTATAATTTGAAGTATGACGGGAAATAATTAGATGCTCTCGCCCGTGAGTAGAGAAAACCCCACATCAAAATGCGTCTCCGTCAGCTTATTCCCTGACATTCTCGCCAGCAACACTTCTGCGGCTTTTCGCCCCATAAGGTCCCTTGGCGTCAAAATACTGGCTAATTTCGGTGTCATGACTTGCCCCACATCGTGACCATGGAACCCCGAGATGGCAAGGTCTTCCGGAATTTGAATACCTAAGCGCTGGCATTCAAAAATAGCGCCTATAGCCAAGTCATCATTAGTACAAAATAAGCCATCGGTATCAGGGTACTTAGCGCGACACTCATGCAATAATTGAGCACCTAGTGAATATGATGAACTGACTTCTGTCATCAGATTACGCGGCTCAAGGTTGGCATCCAACATTGCTTGCTCATAGCCTTTTAAACGAATAAACGTACGCTCATCGTGCCTTGCCCCCAAATACACAATATGACGACAACCGCGTTCGAGCATCGCTTGAGTCATTTGGCGGGAAGCTTCAAAGTTATCAATCCCCACGGCAGTATCTAAACAAGGGGAAACGCTATCCATAATTTCAACCACAGGGATCCCTGAAGTTTTCAGCATGCGAAGCGTCCGTTCCGTATGGGTACGCTCAGCTAAAATCACCCCATCGATATTATAAGAAAGTAACGACATCAGCCGCTCCTCTTCTTTTTCAGGCAAATAGCCATAGTGTGCCAGCATCGTTTGATAACCATGACAGTCAGTGACTGCCTCGATACCTCGGATCACCTCAGCAAAAACTTGGTTGGTCAATGAAGGTAATAGCACCCCAATTGCATGGCTTGTTGCATTTGACAATATATCAGGAGCTTTATTAGGTATATACCCTGATATTTCAACAGCTTGAGCAATTTTTTCACGCAGAGATTCCGAAACTTGCTCTGGGTTTCGTAAAAAACGGCTCACCGTCATTTTTGTCACGCCAACTTGGTCGGCAACATCCTGCAAAGAAGGTCTTTTTTTCTTCATAATTCCAAAGTGATATCCCATTCGTTAACGGTGCTATGTTCTGCGATCTTTTGCTGGATAGCAATCTTTGTTGCTGATTCACATCACATAAACGTCGATTTTTCCTAAGAACGCCATTTTTGTGGTTGACTCTCTATCATGACTCCGTTAATTTCCGCGTTATATAATTATTATCATAACGAATAGGTTAAATTTAAATATGGCCATAAATCGTAGGCATTTTATTAAATTGAGTGCCGTTCTCGCTACTTTTTACAGCTTACCGAGTTTTGCACAAACTCGTTATAAAGTTGAACAAGCCCTATTTGGTAAACTCCCCGCGCCAAACAATATTCAACGGGTAATAAGTTCAGGCCCACCTTCAGACTTATTACTGTTTGCACTTGTCCCTGAAAAAATGGTCGGGTTCGCTTCTATCTCCCTAAAAAAAGGGCAAACTGGCCTTTTCGCTCCACAGTGGCTTGAATTACCTGTTTATGGTCGTTTAGCGGGTCGTGGTAGCACATTATCCCTTGAACAACTGTTGTCCTATAACCCAGACCTAATTATTGACACTGGAAATATAGACGAAACTTATCGCTCACAAGGAGAGAAAGTCGCCAAACAAACAAATATTCCTTATTTATTAATCTCTGGGGGGCTACAAAACTCACCGCAACAACTCACTCAGCTAGGTGAAATCCTTGGTGCCATTCCACAAGCCCAAAAGCTCAGCCACCTTGCTCAGCGATACCTAGATGATGCGATTTCATTTGCGAGTAAAAACCGACAAAAACCACTGAGTTTTTACCTTGCACGCGGAGCAAAAGGTTTAGAAACCGGTGCTAAAGGCTCAATTCATACTGAAGCCATTGAAATGCTTGGGTTACATAATGTTGTAGATATTCCTAACTTCCATGGTCTTACCACAGTTTCGATGGAACAACTATATCAATGGAACCCAGATATCATTATAACGCAATATGAAGAAGCCATTGGGTTTATGACGACCTCCCCGTTGTGGAAAGGCTTAAATGCGATTAAAAACAATAAATTACTTATATTCAGTGGAATGCCATTCGGCTGGCTAGATGGGCCTCCAGGCATTAACCGCCTACTCGGCATGAGGCGATTACAAAGTCATTTTGATAAAAATATTGCAATACACATTAAATCCGATATTACCGAATATTTTGAGCTTTTTTATCATTCATCTTTAACGCCGGAGCAAGTTGACTTGCTGATAGAAAAATCATGAATGAACGACTTAATAAAGGCGCAAAACCCTTCATATTAGTTATTATTTTACTTATCAGCTTGGTTATTGCTCTTACAAGTGGTAAGTACTCACTTACTTTCAGTGAGCTTTATCACCTGCTTGTGAACCCACTTTCATCACAAACAACACTGAACGACCTTCGTCATGAAACAGTTTTTTGGCAAATACGCTTCCCTCGTACATTGGCCGCGATTTTAATTGGTGGTGGGCTTTCTATTGCAGGAGCTGCATACCAAGGAATGTTTCGTAACCCCTTAGTTTCCCCTGATATTTTAGGTGTTTCCGCAGGGGCTGGTGTCGGGGCGGTTATCGGGATATTCTTCGGTCAATCACTATTTTATATCCAGCTGTTTGCGTTTATTGGTGGCCTAATTACCGTTGCCTTAGTTTGCTTTATTGCTCACTTAGCAAGGCAACATGACCCAATCCTCTCGCTAGTTCTCGTCGGAGTTGCGGTCAGTGCTATTTGTGGCTCCGCTATCTCTTTAATGAAAATCCTTGCAGACCCCTATACACAACTACCTTCTATCACATTTTGGCTACTTGGCGGCCTATCTTCCATTACGCAAGAAGACTTAATATCCGTCTTGCCACTCATGGTCATTGCTATCATCCCACTATTGCTATTGCGTTGGCGTATGAATTTACTCAGCTTATCGGATGAAGAAGCCAAAAGTCTCGGGGTCAATGTCAGTTTGACACGCGCCATTTTCATTATTTGTGCCACGTTACTCACTGCGAGTGCTGTTTCTATTGCAGGAATTATTGGCTGGATTGGCTTAATTGTTCCGCATATCACCCGAATGATAGTGGGTGCTAACTTTCGTTATCAGCTTCCTGCCTCAATGGCGATTGGGGCAATCTTACTGCTTATTACTGATACACTAGCTCGGACTATTGCAGCAATCGAACTTCCATTAGGGATCTTAACTTCTGCCGTCGGCGCTCCCTTCTTTTTGGCTATATTATTACAAACTAGGCGGGTTAAATGAGTATTATGACCCTAAAAAATGTCGCTATTGGTTATCATCACACAGCAATAATTGATGACATCAATCTTTCTTTGCCTGAAAAAGAAATTACCTGCCTACTAGGAGCCAATGGGTGTGGCAAAACAACGCTAATGAAAACCATCTTAGGTTTGCTGCCCGCGATCAGTGGTGATATTTCACTGAATAACCGCTCTCTAAATTCACTATCACAGCGTGATATCGCGAAAGTAATTGCTTACGTACCTCAAGCACACGATACCCCTTTCACCTTCAACGTATTAGATATGGTAATGATGGGGCTCACCCCGCATATTTCATTATTTTCTGTACCCAGTAATGCCGAAAAAAACTTAGCACTTCAACAATTAGAGCGGCTCAGCATTCCACACCTTGCAACTCGACTGTACAGCACATTGAGCGGGGGGGAAAAACAGTTAGTATTGATAGCAAGAGCCTTGATACAAAGGCCATTACTCTTAATTATGGATGAACCTGCAGCTAGCCTTGATTTTGGTAACCAAATACGCCTACTTGAACAAATTGAAAAGCTTAAATCCCATGGTATGACGATATTGATGTCAACTCACCACCCACAACATGCTGCGGCGGTCGCTGACCATGTTATCTTGCTTGATAAGCAACACAGAGCAAGGCAAGGGATATCAAAAAGTATGTTAACACTTACTAACTTGGCAGTACTTTATAATGTGGATGAGCAAAGTATTGAAGCTCACTTCCAATTTCCATCATCATTTTCTTGTTAAGGTCAGGGATCATGTTAATTAACCAAATTGATTTCGCAAAAATGTACCAGCAACATATGCAGCAGGCACAACGCACCCGTAAAGAACCTGAGCATTGGGATAAAAAAGCCCAACAAATGGCACAAAATTGTGCCAATCCAAATGACCCATATTTGGTTCAGTTTCGTGAGTTAATGGATTTTACTGGGGCTCAAAGCCTACTGGATGTCGGCTGTGGCCCAGGCTCTATTAGCCTGTGTCTCGCCAATCAATTCAAAGAGGTCATTGGTATTGATTACAGTGGTGGCATGCTGGAAATGGCGAAAATTCGTGCAAAAGAGCTCGGCATTTCCAATGCCCACTTTGAAAAATTAGCGTGGGAAGATAACTGGGACACTCTGCCTAAAGTGGATATTGCCGTCGCTTCCCGTTCGACATTAGTGGATGATTTAAAAACCGCGCTGCTAAAACTCAACCGCCAAACAAAACTGCGCGTTTACACCACTCATACTATCAACCCAACCTTTATTGATGAAAATATTATTCGAGAAATTGGTCGCGAAGTAATACGTTTACCAACTTATATTTATGCAGTGAATATCCTACACCAAATGGGTATCAATGCCCGTGTAGACTTTATTAAGAGCCCGAATCAAGGCGGTTTTGATAGCTTTGAAGCCTTTGCCGATAGCGTCAATTGGTCACTAAAAAACATGACGCCGCAAGAAACAGAAGCTCTGTATCACTACTATCATGCACGAACTGCGTCAGGTAAGAAAATTCCTTATCCATCAAGAGATTGGGCGATGGTCTCATGGGATGTTGTCGATGAGGCCGATTTAACATTATGATTTATTTACCTGATGCATTAATCGACCAATTGCTGTTGGATGATATCCAATACGGCGACCTGACCACTCGCGCCTTAGGGCTACACTCCCAACTTGGTGTAATGACATTTTCCTCTAAACACGGCGGCTGTATTAGTGGGCTCCACATCGCCAAACGCATGTTAGAAAAACTCGGTATCCGTTGTGAGTGCCATTTTCAAGATGGCCAACACGTTGAACCTCAAAGTATTCTAATTCGTGCTACTGGGCCTATTGAAGCTCTGCATCAGGGCTGGAAAGCCACACAAAACGTGCTCGAATGGTGTTGCGGTGTGAGTCACTATACTCAGCAAATGGTCAGTATCTTGAAACAATATCAACCTAACGCACAGCTAGCCTGTACGCGAAAAACAATCCCAAACACTAAGCCCCTTGCCTTAACTGCGATTTTGGCGGGGGGCGCTATTGTTCATCGAGCAGGTAGTGCTGAAAGTATCTTGTTATTCACCAACCACCGGCAGTGCCTTGAACAACCAGATGATTGGCATACACATGTAAAAACATTGCGCCAAAACGCCCCCGAAAAACTGATTATTGTTGAGGCTGATGACTACCAACAGGCCGTTTTGGCGATTGAGGCACAGGCCGATATTGTGCAACTGGATAAACTCCCACCTGACCAAATTCAGCAATTACAAAAACTCGTACAGCAGCAACATTCTCCTTGCCAGTTATCAATTGCAGGGGGAATTAATTTAACAACCATTGAAGAGTTTGCCCAAATAGGTGTGCCGTTGCTAGTCACATCAGCTCCCTACTATGCGGCGCCTCGAGACATAAAAGTGAACATTTTTAAACAATAACCGAAAAAGTTCGCATAAAAAAAGCTATTTGCCAAAAACAGCCTACCCCGTAGGCTGCATTAACTTATGGCTAATCACGCATATCGTTATATAAAAAACAATATATCGAAATTAATGAAACGGGAAAGACATAATGAAAATAAAACAAATAACCTATTTGGTTGGGATGGCTTTATTCACAGCGCAAGGGCACGCCGCCTCAGTTAACAGCGAAAAAAATACTGATGTAATGTCAGTTTGGAGTACACCACTTGCTGCGGATGCGAATATCATCACGCAAGAGCAAATGACACAGTTGAATAAAACCAACGTAGCACAAGCATTGAGTACCATGCCAGGGGTTTCTATTCAAAAGTCAGGGAATCGTAACGAAACTCAAGTTAATGTGCGAGGTTTTGATAGCCGCCAAGTCCCTATCTTTTTTGATGGGGTCCCAACGTATGTCCCTTATGACGGCACCCTTGATCTTGGGCGTTTTATGACTAGCGAACTCGCGAGTGTTGAACTCTCTACAGGCTATACCTCATTACTGCAAGGGCCTAACTTGATGGGCGGTGCGATTAACTTAACGACCGCTACACCTAAAAAGCCATTTGAAGCCAATATCAACTTCAACCAAGGCTTTGCCCGCGGTGCAGATAACGCTCACAATATTAGTGCACGCTTAGGTGGCCGTAACGACCTAGGTTTTATCCAAGTTAGCGGTAGCCAATATAAGCAGCGTTTTATGGGAATACCAGATGCAGAAAATAACAATCCATTAGCAGGTAGCAATGGTCGCCGCCCGAATTCAGCCACAGATGATAAACGTATGATGGTAAAAGTCGGTTGGACACCCCGCGAAGCCGACGAGTATGTGATTACTTACCTAAAACAAGATGGTGATAAAAACAGTGCACCGAGCGTTACCAGTAAGAAACAACAAATTTGGCAATGGCCTGCCTATGATAAAGAAAGCATCTACTTTAATAGTACAACTCAAATAACTAATGATATCGCACTACAAAGCCGCCTATATCACGATACCTTTAAGAATACACTCCATCAATATAAGTCTGTGAAAGACTATAAGAAAGGTACTTACAACTACAGTCGTTATGATGACTATAGCAATGGTGCCGATATGCGTGTTGACTTCACGGTGCGTGAATTAGATATGCTTTCATTTGCCGCACACTGGAAAGAAGACATACACCGCGCTAGGTCTAAAAGAGATGTGCCATTCGACCGCTATAAAGATAATACCTATTCCATTGCTACGGAATATCAATGGGTTGCGACTGATAAGCTAGATATTGTCGGCGGTATTGGCTATGACTGGCGCAAAAGTGCTGATAGCAAACGTTATGATTATAAATCAGGCGACTTTAATACCTATGATGGAAATAACCAACATGCATTTAACTGGGAAGTGATGGCTCGCTACCACTTAACGAATGAAGATACCATCCAATTTTCTGTGTCAGAAAGAAGCCGTTTCCCAACGCAAAAAGAGCGTTATACAAAAAACAAAATGAAGAGTGATGATTCCTTCGTTATTAACCCTCACCTTGATGCAGAGCGTGCCCTTACCTACGACTTAACCTACAAAGGATATGTCACACCACAATGGACCTACACAACCAGTGTTTACTATAACCACGTTTCGGATGCCATCATGGCACACCATATTGGCAAAAATGCTGATGGCGGTGATTTGCTACAAAACCGCAATAGTGGCAAAGTCGACTACTTTGGCACTGATATAGGAACAACAGGGCAAATCACCGATTGGTTAGAAGCAGGCTTAAGCTACGGCTATATTCATGCTGATCCAAAACACTACAGTGTCAAACATGTCGCCGAGCTACCTACCCACAAAGCCTTTGCTTGGGTGAAATTGACTCCTTACGAACCGTTTAGCATTACGCTTACCGAAGAAGCAAGAAGTTGGGCATTTAACTATGTCGATAATGACAGCAAAGTACGTGGGTTCGCCAAAACTGACCTTCGTTTCGATTATGAATTAGGGAAAGGTATTTCAGTCAACACCTCTGTAAATAATCTATTTGATAAATCCTACGAATACACCAATGGCTATATAGAAGAAGGTCGTAACTATTGGTTAGGTATTGAATATAAATACTAACATTTAATATATTAGGCAGAGATTTAATCCTTTGCCTAATATAAATTGCATTAGAGTTTAAATTATAGCATAAGTAAAGCCTCAAAAACTAAGTATATTTACTTACTGCAAATCCCAAATAATGAAATTATTTCTAATGCCATCAACTCTATAGGTTTATATATTTTTTTTACAACATAGATGATTTAAATTAAGACTTAAATCTCACCAAAATAAAAAAATTCAGCGTTAAATAACGATAATCAGTTCAATTCAATAAATTTGTTAACAAACCACAAAAATGCTCACCCCACAATACTTGAAGTTAATTGATTCCCTATTTAGACTATAAGTACAAAAATAAAAACTCAAAAAATCACTTACCTCAAATTAATTAAAGATAACTTTAAATAATTATATTTTTTATAACTTAATGCTGTTTAAGCCTTTAATTTAGAGAGAACAGAAAGTATTTATGAATAATTTACATGGTTACACCATTGATGATAAATATATTTTCGAGGAAAACTCAAGTTTAATTTTCTTAAAACTTGATCGCAGTCAATATATTGAGTTATCAAAAACAGCATCTCGATTGTTCGGTGAGATTATTTCATTAAATCTGAAAAAAGGAATCGCAACACGAGATGAACTTCTTACTAATGTGTGGGAAGAGTACGGTCTTGTAGGTTCAAATAATAATTTAAACACTTACATCAGTGAAATAAGAAAAAAGCTTGAGCAGATTGGTATTGATCCTAAATCAATCGTGACGGTACCTAAAAAAGGGTTCCGCCTTGATAGTCATATTTCTATCCACGAAAATGAAATTATCGATAAAGATTTAGATAAGCAAGAAACTGAAATAAAATTTGGTCCAACTCCAGTCAATAAGCAAAAAATAATCACAGTACAAAATCATCAAGTTAAAAGTTCACAAATAAATAAAAAACCTATCAAATTGATATTACTAGCAATATCAACGTTAACAGTTTGTTACTTAGCCTATCTATTTATTTATAACTTAACACCTAAAGCTAATGCTACAAGTAGTTATTTAACTTTAAGTGCTCGGGAAAACTGTGTTATACAGACCCCCCTAGGCATGATAGGAAAGGTTTCAAATGAAAACATAAGCTTTATACAAGCCAGACTCGATAAATATAATATCTCCTGTAATGAACCAAAACGTATTATTCTTTTATCTAATTTAAATAGAACATATTCATTTGATAAAAATTTTTCCCTTAGTATCTGCAAAGAAATGAATAATAAATATGATTGTGTATCAATAAACGATCAGAGAATTTAAATGAAAAAATATATTATTGCCTCTATTCTTCTAGTCTCCACTGCATCAATCACTTCATATACCTTGAAACAAAAACAAAATGAGATAAAAATATGCCATTCTGAAATTGTTTGGATTAAAGATAATGGAACTCAAGATGGATTGAATATGAAATCAAAAGTTGCCATCCAATTAGATCAAGATAATCATGGCCGAATGAATTTATACGGTTATATTAAAAATAATGAGGTAACCTATCGTTTAGATAGAGCCGTTTACTTTGATTATCACGCCGTTGATTATAAAAATAATTATGTTATTAACTTTAAAACTTTGTCTATTACATCATCCGATAGTACACCCGAGTCCATTTTTTCCAAGTTCATTCAGTTAGAAAAAGATAAAATAAAATACTATGTCAATATTACTAAAATGGATGATAACATTTATATATTAAATGATGAAAGCTACTCTTCCTTTACCTGTAATATCAAGTAAAAAAAAGCCTACTAAATAGTAGGCAAAACCGTCAACATGGGAAAATGACGAATACAAAATATAGTTTAAATTATGGTATAGTAAGAACCAGTGTAATGCGGCCACTAAACTTCCCTGGAATAACAGTACCATTTGTTTTCAAAGTCGACTCTACACGCACAGGCCAAACTTTATTCTCTTGAACCGACTGTACAATTCCAATCGCTGCGGAACGGTTATTTAATGTAACATGTGATTTTAATGAACCATCTGGTCTTAAATTTACATCATCATATTGTAAGTTTGATGAGACTTTCACACTCATATCTTGGTTACAAATAACATAAAATAAGCTTGTTTGCATGTTGCCATTTAATTCATTAGCGTTTAATGACCCATGATTGAGTTCAAGTATACCTCCGTTACCATCAGGAGAAGTAAAGTAACATTTACCTGCTGGTGGCGGAGCAATACCACAAATTCCCCCAGGTAACATTGTTGCATAGCTTTTTTTCGCAGTTTCTCCTACAAAAATCCCCACACATTCATCAGTAGTGATCGAACCACTATGGCGGCTCTCTCCTCTACGAGGGAATGTCAACCCACACTGTGATTGTGCTGCTTCAATTATCGAAGCCATAGTAGGATAATTAGCAAAATTAATCCCACATGACCAATCAGCTCGGGAAGCTATTCCCCCTTTAGTTTTTCCTGAATGCAAATGGTTTATACTAAAATAACAATTCTTAGCCCCTTTGCTACCTAATACGGAAACACAAGGGTTCGGCTCCGTAGGTGAGTTTGCTTTCCAATAATCCATCTGATAGTAATAGGTATATCCATTTCCTTTTACTATATCTTCCACATATGAAAAATATGTTGAACCATAGCTTATTGATGTAATTAAAAAAAGAGGTATAAATAGTAATTGCTGTATTCTTTTTCCCATTTTAAATCTCTTTATAGTTGAATTAGAGGTTATTTCTATAAAAGTAGGCGTCTGAAAATAGAATTACTCATACTCAAATAAAAACGTAGCGATTGCCGAAATATGCCCGGTTTTAATTTGCTGGTTAGCAATAGAATCAGGTGTCGCTTTGAGAAAAGTATCAAACTTCAACTCATTTTTTCCTGACTGAGTAATAGGAATTAATGGAGAAACCTGATTGATTTTAATTTCCTCACCACTACTGAGCTTAAAACCAATGCCTAAGCCTGGATTAGATTCTGCACCTGTCAGGGCGATAAAACCTGGCATCTGACCATGTTCAGCCCCAGAAATTTTTACTTTCATTCTCTTTGCAATACTGAGATCACAATTAGATAGAGTAAGCGTCATTTCACGTCGCGGTAATTGATATGTTGGGTCATAAATATCCAGTAAACGGATATCACCAAAATCCACCTCAACATTCTTATTTTCAGGCAAAACCACACAAGGTGAGTTAACCAACCTTCCTTTTATTTTGACATTATTTGTTGCTGCTACAACAATATGGCTAGCTGTAAAGCTAAAAAATCCGATTAATAATAGCTGGTTGATTTTTTTCATTACTCGTACTCCACAACCATCGTTGCATTGGCAACAAAATCACCTGTTTTTATTTCATTATTTCCATTACGTATTAAAACAGCCCATAAAACGCCAGGAGAACTTGGGTCAATCAAATACTTTTTTCCAAGCTCTAAATCTTGGTCTGCTAATTGAAACTTAACAGCAAGATTATCGACCCCTGTACTTATTCCATTAAGGTCAAAAGCGCTTTTCGCACCATTTAATTTTAAGTACATGGCCCAATTATTTTTATTGTCACCGCATTGAATTTGGTAATTTACTTGTTTTTTCTGATCATTACCTTGTATCGATTTAACTGAAATAGTCTCGAAATCTACTTCAATATCTTTGCCATCATCAATGTGGCATGGTGGTGGCGTGATTAAATTACCTTTTATACTGATTTCAGTCTCATAATCCTTTGCATTTGAAACAAAAGGCAATGAGACCATCAATAAGACTGCACTCATAATCATTTTTACATTCAACATGTTTCAGTCCTTATTGATATTCCACTTTCAATGTTGCTGTCGCTGTAAAACTCTTTGCAGGAAGGTCTGTTCCACTTTTTTTAACTAATATCGCATCAAGCTTTGCAGGATTTGCAAAATTAAAAGAACGTTTACTTCTAAGTGGAAAATCTTTTGAATCTGCTGTAAAACGCACAGCCAAATTTCCAACGCTTGTTTTTAATAACCCCTGATCAAATGAAGATGAGAGTCCATCAATAAATATGTTTAATTTAGGTTTAATTCCATCCTTACAACTCACCGTATACTCTATGGGCTCTTTGTAAACTTCATCTTGAACACGAGTCGTCATAACATCGCCAAAATCTATTTCGATGGTTTGTCCATTATTGATTGTGCAAGGTTTGGATAAAACTTCACCTTTAATATCAATATATAAGAATCCTGAAAATCCAAATACATTTGATATATTAAAAGTCATTAAAACCCCCAATATCCGCATTACATTTTTTCTGGATATCATAAAATTAATGGACATAATCATTAGCCTTATTTTCTAGGTACTACGGAACATTCTGTTGCTTGACAACTAAATTTCAAATCAACCGCACCACCAAAATCATTAAGATAAACTAAGGTTGGCATAGAGCCTAAGCCTCCAGAAACCGTACCTAAACTGGATTCATCAAAAGGGGCTATCATGACCGGCTCAAAATTTGTAACGTCTGTATTACCTTTTTTCAATTTAGTAATTGATAAAAAATAAGGTGATGGGTTTTTTACTAAATAATCAGCACCACGCTTAACAATTTTTATATTATTTTCTTGTGGGATAAATTCCATACGCTCTTTTATCATTATCGTTATCGGTCGATAAAAAATCTTAATTTTTGTTTGTAATGCAATTTGTAGAACATTGGCCTTTTCGCTACGTGGTGGAATTTCCCTTACATTCAAATAATAGATACTTTCCCTGTCCTTTGGTAACTGAGAAATAGCCGGCAAAGATTGGATTTTAATTTGACTTTTAGAATTTGCTTCTATTCTATGAACCGGCGGAGTCACAATAAAAGGCGATGTAACTTTCTCATTATTATCATTTTCTATCCATGCTTGTGCTAAGTATGGGCTTGTTGAGTGTTCATTTGTAAGCCCCATACTCACCGATTTATCATTTTCATTATAAATAACACGAGTTCTATCAAGCGCAATAGCCGCATAAGCCGATTGCATTAATAAAAACAAACTCATTACTGTTACTATTTTAGCATTTAGACTTATATTCATATTTTCACCGTTGACGTTAATACATTACTTATAATTATTTGCATGGTAATAATATTATTTTTTCCATGCCAATTTCTATTTTTTCAGGTATTTGAATATGACATGATGATTTATCACCCCATTTAACTTTAAGGATATCTGATTGATTAATACCTGCTAAATAAACAAACCCATTATCTGATACAATTCCAACTTCAATATTTTTCTCATTGATAACGGATGATCCAAAAGGTGGATAACTATTATTTTCTAAACTGATAGTTCCTAATATTTTTTCACCTTTAATCACATTGAATTTCCGATAACCAATCGCCCCCTCAGTTAAGGTTGCATATTGGTTTGAATCCAATGCTTCGGCATTATCCGGTATGCTATTTATATCAATCCGTAAATTATTACGGTTGAAATCCATGATACTCGTGATAACAGCCTTACCATAACGATTTGTTTTAATGGGTGTTACTCCAGTTCGAACAGGGATCCCCTCAATACCATTCGTATCGATTAAGACTCTTGACCCTCCATTTATTGAGGTATTACGATGCAATGCTCCACCTTCTGGAGTAACTGTTAGCCCACCTTTTAGTTGCATAGATAATGCAGTTTGATTGTCCTGAGTGTACGTTCCATTGATATTAACTTGTGCTGCATCACCATCATAATTATACATACCTGATGTCGTTACTTTATTTTTATCCCACGTTCCCGCAGAAATAGAATATGTGCTTCGCTCATTAATACGGTCATAGTAATTGACATTATGACTACTATTACTAGAAAATGAGCCTGAATAACTAATACTTGCTTGATTATCATTTAATGGCACATTTAAATTTAAATAAACGCCATTATCATCATTTTGATGAGATTTGGTTTTATATGCAGTTAAACTTAAGCTTAAATTTTTTATTTTCCCTATATCAAAATAATTAGAAACCGTTAGGTTATATTGGTCAGTTGAAGAACGGTTCCAATAAGTTTGATGCGAGTAATTTAAATACATATTTGTATTATATTCAGGAAACGCCGTGCCAAATATAATGGTATATAATTCTTTACCACTATCCATCGTGCTATCATTATAACGCCTATCAATAAATTGACTCATATTCATATAGTTTCTTTCAGAAAATCGATAGCCTGCAAATGTAATTTGGCTATTGATATCATCGAACTGTTTAGAATATGTTAAATTATAGGAGTTCCCTGTCAAAGTACGATGATTATCCGCTCTTCCCATCTCCGCTCTAGATACACTAATATTACCTGAAAGCACACCAAATGGAGCGAAATCACGCCCTATCCCTAACGCAATATTTTGATATTCTGAAGAACCTAAAACCCCACCATAAACAGTCGTGTTATTTGTTGCTCCCCACGATAAAGAACCTAAACTAAATACAGGCCCTTGAGTACTATGCTCATTTTTACTTGGCTTACCCAAAACAAGTTTATAAATAAGTTGCCCCGGTCGCGTTAATGTTCCCAACCTCGAAGTTTCAACTTTATAATTTGTGACATTACCATCCTGTTCTTGAACAGAGACGTCTAATGTCCCTCCTCCAAAAGAGTTAACATCCTGAATTCTAAATGGACCAGGGCTTACTTCTGTCTGGTAAATAATTCGGCCATCTTGTTTAACAATCACCGTTGCATTTGATTTTGCAACTCCCGCAATTTCAGGGGCATACCCCTGTAAACGAGGTGGAAGCATAGATTCATTAGTTTCTAAGCTCGCTCCCACATAACGTATGCTATCGAATAATTCAGAAGATAAATATTGCTCACCAAATGTTAAGCGTGAATTTAACGCTCGAATTGCGCGATACAGGTAAAGTTGGTTCCATGACCATGATTGGCCACCTTTATTTAACTCACCCTTTTGAGTCTGCCAGTCTGCTCTAACGCGCCATGCACCGATATTTGTCCCCATGGTTCCTGTCGCAGTAATACCAGACTCAGTCCCTTTATCACCAGTACGCTTATTAACAATACGCCCAGTTGCATTGTAATCAATAAACGCACCTAAAATACCATCATCCCAACGAGATGGAGGATCCCAATTAGGGTCTTGATACTCCATAAATGCTTGAGGAATTTTTATATCGACATTATTTTTTGCTAAGTCACCCTGAATACTCATATCAGGAATAGAACGAATATCTAAGCATTGGTCATTATGCAACCACGTTACTTTTTTACTCCAATTACTTTGTAAACCGAGTTGCTTATAAAGCTCTGGTGTAATACATGCAAGAGATATTTTATCGTCATAATCAGGTGTAAAAAAAATAATAGGTTGCTCCATAGAAATTTTAACTCTATTAACAGATACCGCTAATGAGTAATTTCCAGGAGGAATATAATTTGCGTGAGAGAATTTACTGAAGTCGACATTTTCAGTGCTGTCTGTTTCAAGAAAGTCCGTGTTAAAATCAATAGCCTCTTCGGAAAATACAAACATCGGCGTTAATATTAAAAGCATTAATTTTGTAATTAAATTGAGTCTTATGCTTTTCATTTAATTATGCGCCTATCAAACAAAGTAAAAAGGTATAGAAACATATGGCCTTCCATACGCCACATGTTTCTATTTATCTAACTCAAATAAGTCTTATTGATATACGATTTTGAAGTTAGCAACAGTATTGAAACTACCCGTTGTTGCTTTAGCGTTAGCATCTTCATTACCTTTAACATATGCTGCAAAATGTAGGGTTGTTTCTTTGCCATCTCCTGCATTTAACGCATAACCGTCACCAGTACCTGGGAATGCTTTACCAAATTCAACAACTTTGTCTGCACCGTTAGTAATTACGATACCTGCGTTTTTAACTTTTCCGCCTAAACCAAGTAATTCACCTGTAAAGCCTTGGAATCCAGAGATTGTTGGACCAGTAAACGTGATTTTTGCGTTTTTGTAAGTTTCAGTTGAACAATTTTTCAATACGATATCGAAATCTTTGCTGTCTGAACGATATTGGTTTGATGTCAGTTCATGTAATGCGATTTCACCAAACTCAACTAGTTGTTTTAGGTTATTTGCATCAATTGAACATGGAACATCGTTAATGAAACCAGTGAAACGGATTTCACCTTGTGAGCTTTCTACTGTTTTTGCTGGAACGACAGGATCTTCAGCTAATGCAGCTCCAGAGAAACCAATCCCAAAACCAATAGCTAGAGTTAATGCTAATTTATTCAATTTCATAAACATTTCCTTAAATAAGTAGGAAGGATTTTCCTCTTTCTGATTTTTATTGATAATTTGCGCTTATCAGTAAAGTTTTTCAGCACTCCAGCTTTATAAACTTCTTTCAGATTAGAGGGTTATATATAAATAAGGTCCTTCTCATTTATCATCTTTTTTAAAAACGTAAATCCATTACACTAGTTTTCTTGCTTTTTAATTAACAACTCAATTTTCGCTGTAACTTTTAAAAATTGACGTAGAAAACTAAATGAATATTTATACATACGCTTCAATTCTTTCTGATGTCAATTCTACAATCTCAATATATATTGTCAAAAATAACACTTAAGATGAGTTTATACAGAATAATAACCCTATACTCACTTAAATATAAAATAAAAAACCAAAACAACTCATTTATATATAAATCAAATATGTCATTTAGGAAAATTTATATAAAACCTTCACTTTCTATTTATAAGATTTTCAAAATATTTCATAATAAACAAAATTAGCCACTAAAATATAAAACTATACAGCAGAGGAAATTAATATATTTAATCTATAAATAGTAACTTAATTGAACAAAATCCAAGGGAAAAAAATTTTATCACTCATTTATAGGAAAAATAAAATTTCAGATAAGATAAATCTTAATTAAAATTTATATCAAAAGGTAACACTTAGTTTCAAAGAATTGTTTTAGACTAGTTACTCTTTTAAAAATTAAATGTTTAATTTTTGTTATTTATATATTGATAATGCTGTATATAAAAAATATCTTCTTTATCTCCTTCATGAGTTATAAATTTTATTTTTCATTTTTTTATCTAACAAAGCTTAGCTAGATAGCTGTCTTCATCCTTTCACTTTTTCTTTTCAAGCTATTTCAGTCAGAAAACTATGATAAACTTGTTACCATAGTTGATACTTTGTTTTCGAAGTTGGGGTCAGTAAAATGAAAAAAATGAATGAAGATAAGATACTGGTAATGGCAGAACGCATTTGCCAGTCAAGAGGCGTTAGATTGACTCCACAGAGAGAAACTGTATTACGCCTTATCGCGCAACAACACGGTGCTATCAGTGCCTACGATTTATTAGACTTATTACGTGAAGTTGAACCACAAGCAAAGCCCCCTACCGTTTACCGTGGGCTTGAGTTTTTAATGGAACAAGGCTTTATTCATAAAATAGAGTCAACCAACAGTTATGTCGTTTGTCACCACTTTGATAACCCTAGCCATATTTCAGTGATGTTAATTTGTGACCACTGCGGTAGCGTAACTGAAAGTGATTGCACAACCATTGAAGCCGCTATTATCAGCCTAGCGGAAACCAACCAGTTCCGTTTGCGTCATACTGTGGTTGAAAACCATGGCTTATGTAAAAACTGTGATGAGATTGATAGCTGCCAAGATCACGCACATTGCCACCATGACCATCAACAGCCTATTACTACAAAGAAAAAGTAATAAATAGAAGTGGTAGAGTTAACGGTGTTGCTTATATAAGAAAAGAATATTCGATGAGATGCAAAGAAAAGAGACAAAAGAAAAGGAACAAGTAAAGCAGGCAGATCTCTACACATCAATTTGAAATCTGCCAGCAATCATTGAATTATCAAACAAGCAGCGTCAACTTACCGCTTACCAACCTGATAATTTAAGAATTAATACCAATCACTATTGCGGATCACGCCAACCGCTAAACCTTCAATTGTGAAGCTTTGTTCGCGTAAATCGACAATAATTGGTGCAAATTCAGGATTTTCAGCAATTAACTCAACACGATTACCTTGCTGTTTAAAGCGTTTAACAGTCACTTCATCATCAATACGCGCAACAATCACTTGGCCATTGTGTGCATTTTGTGTTTTATGAACCGCTAGTAGGTCACCATCCATAATACCGATGTCTTTCATCGACATACCATTCACACGTAATAGAAAATCTGCGTGAGGTTTGAAGAGTTCTGGATCAACTTGATAGTGACTTTCGATATGTTCTTGCGCTAATAAAGGTTCGCCAGCGGCAACACGCCCAATCAAAGGTAGCCCTTGATCATCAGCTTCTTCTTCAAGAAGCAAGCGGATACCCCGTGATGCCCCAGAAACAATTTCAATTACACCCTTGCGAGCCAAGGCTTTTAAATGTTCTTCTGCCGCATTAGGCGAACGAAAACCCAGGCTTGCTGCTATTTCAGCACGTGTAGGAGGCATACCCGTCTGCGAAATGTGATCACGCACCAGATCATAAACCTGCTGTTGTCGAGCCGTCAGTGCTTTCATTCCGTTCCCCTGTTTGTTTATACAGTCAGACTGTGAGTATATACAGGTAAATGAAGATTTGGAACAGTTAAATTGCTGAATTTAGGCATTTGTTATCGATTGACTTCTTTTTCGACTTTAAACTGTTTTTATTAACTAGCTGGCAAAATAACGTTGCCATAAAACCAGAGCCCAAATAAAAAGTGCTAAACCAATACTGACAAACACTGCGGCAGAGCCTATATCTTTCGCGCGGCCTGAAAGCTCATGGTATTCACTACCAATACGGTCAACAACGGCTTCTACGGCACTATTTAATAGCTCAACAATCGCCACCAGCACCACTGAACTAATTAGCAGTATTCTATCTATATAACTGATATCTAAGAAAAAGGCGATAATAATCGCAATTACTGCTGTAACAGATTCTTGACGAAATGCCGCTTCGTTTACCCAAGCGGCTTTTAGCCCTTTAAGGGAATATCCCGCGGCTTTAATTACACGGGTAAAGCCCTTAGTTTGACTTGCCATATTTATTCCTTAAAAAATACAAACAATAATCGATTTTTACGGTCAAAGTGAATTGTCAGTAACAGATCTGCCAGTAGATTTCTGGTATGATTGCGCAGCATTGTTAACAAGAGGCTATAATCATTTATGTCACTATGGCGTAAAATATATTACAACACGTTGAATTTACCACTTAAATTATTGGTAAAAAGTAAACTAATTCCATCGGACCCCATTGCAGAGTTGCAGCTTGATACTAACAGGCCAACACTGTATGTATTGCCTTACCACTCTAAGTCCGACCTCCTAACGCTACGGCATCAATGCTTGGCTATCGGTTTACCTGACCCTTTGGTTGATAACGACATCAATGGCACTAAGCTCCCTGCTTATGTGTTTATCGATGATGGCCCTCGCGTATTTCGCTATTATTCACCGGACCCGCGTAAAGATTCCGTCAAAACATTCCATGCTTATTTAGATTTGCACAAAAACAACCCTAATCTAGATATTCAAATGTTACCCGCGTCTGTAATGTTCGGGCGCTCTCCTGGTCGTGAAGGGCATACCCCTGCACCACCACTGAAACTATTAAATGGGGTGCAAAAGTTTTTTGCTATCCTGTGGTTAGGTCGTGACAGTTTTGTTCGCCTATCGCCACCCGTTTCTATTGGGAAAATGGCTCAGGACCACGGTACTGACACCATTATTGCCAATAAACTGGCACGTGTCGCCCGTATTCACTATTCACGCCAGCGCCTTGCTGCGGTTGGCCCGAAACTGCCGGCACGCTATGAACTATTCAATAAGCTTCTGACCTCAAAAGCAATTGAAAAAGCCGTCGAAGACGAAGCACGCAGTAAAAAAATTCCATTGAAAAAAGCGCAGCAAAACGCAGTGAATATGATGGAAGAAATTGCTGCGAACTTCTCCTATGAAGCAGTGCGTTTAACTGACCGTGTGCTCAGTTGGACATGGAACCGCCTCTATCAAGGTATTAACGTGCAGCATGCTGAGCGCGTTCGCCAATTAGCGCAAGATGGTCATGAAATTGTGTATGTGCCCTCCCACCGAAGTCACATGGACTACTTACTGCTCTCCTATGTTCTTTACCATCAAGGTCTCGTTCCACCGCACATTGCTGCTGGTATTAACCTAAACTTCTGGCCTGCCGGTCCGATTTTTCGCCGTCTTGGCGCATTTTTTATCCGCCGTACTTTTAAAGGCAACAAATTGTATTCCACGGTTTTCCGTGAATATTTAAGTGAACTGTTTGCTCGTGGTTACTCTATCGAGTATTTCGTTGAAGGTGGGCGCTCCCGAACAGGCCGTTTATTGCAGCCCAAAACCGGGACACTATCAATGACGCTGCAAGCCATGCTACGTGGCGACTCACGCCCTATTACTATTGTGCCTATCTATATTGGCTATGAACACGTAATGGAGGTAGGGACCTACGCAAAAGAACTGCGCGGGGCAGAAAAAGAGAAAGAAGGTTTATTTTCCATGATCCGCGGGTTGCGCAAACTGCGTAACTTAGGTCAAGGGTATGTGAACTTTGGTCAGCCAATTTCTCTTTCTCATTATCTGAACCAGCGTGTCCCAGATTGGCGTGACTCAATTGATCCAATTGAGCCACAGCGCCCATCGTGGCTAAACCCAACAGTTAGCTCGTTAGCGGATAACATTATGGTAAATATCAATAATGCTGCCGCCGCTAACGCGATAAATTTATGTGCAACGGCTTTACTGGCCTCACGCCAACGTTCATTAACACGTGAACAACTCATTGAGCAAGTGGAATGTTACCTGCAATTATTACGTAATGTGCCGTATACGCCTGATGCGACAACGCCTAATAAAACGCCGGAACAACTGCTCGAACATGCATTGCAGATGGATAAATTCGAGGTAGAAAAAGACAGCATGGGGGATATTATTATTCTTCCTCGCGAAAATGCCGTTTTAATGACCTACTACCGTAACAATATCCATCACTTACTGGTACTACCGTCATTAATAACCAGTATTGTGCTGCATCATGAACGCATCAGCCGTCAAGAAATTTACTATCAAGTGAGCCAAATCTACCCGTTCCTAAAAGCAGAATTGTTTATGCGTTATAACGATGAACAGCTGCGTGAAACGGTAGATACTCTAATTGATGAACTAAATAATCAAAAGCTTATCTGCTTAAGAGACGACGATATGGTAGTGTTGAACCCACGCCGTATTCGCCCATTACAGCTCTTAGCAGCAGGTGTCCGTGAAACACTACAGCGCTACGCAATCACGTTGTCATTACTCAATGCCAGCCCTGAAATCAGCCGTAATACGTTGGAAAAAGAAAGCCGCATCCTTGCTCAACGCCTTTCTGTGCTGCACGGTATTAACGCCCCTGAGTTCTTTGATAAAGCAGTGTTTTCAACTCTCGTTGAAACGCTTAGAGAAGAAGGCTATATCGATAATAATGAAAACGATATTTTTACCACTAACGCCAAGAAGCTGTATGCAGTCCTTGTGCGCCTAATGTCCCCAGAAATTCGTTTAACCATTGAAAGTGTTAGCCAAGCTGATGAATTTTCAGAAGAAAAGAAAGAAGCAATACCCGAGGTAACGGCACAAACTACTGAGCCAGAAAAAGACTAGTTCGGTTTTGTAAAGCCTATAAAGCAAAAAGGTAATGTTTTTCAACATTACCTTTTTTGTTGGCTCATGGAAAATGATTTACTCGCTAAAAATAGCTCACCATAATGCCAATAAACAAAATCAAACCAACGAAATTATTATTCATAAAGGCTTTAAAGCAAGGAGCACGCTCGCGGTTCACCATTAGTTGTTGTTGATAAATAAATAACCCTGCAACAAGCGCCAAAGAAAGATAATAAGTTATCCCTAAGCCTGCTAAAGAACCTACAACCACCAGCAAACCCACCATCAGCAATTGCAATAAGCCGATAATTAATTTGTCATATTGGCCAAATAAGATTGCTGTCGATTTCACACCGATTTTTAAGTCATCATCACGGTCAACCATGGCATACTGTGTATCGTAAATCACAGACCAAATAATATTCACTAAGAATAATAACCAACACACCAGAGGCAGTGTTTCATTGACTGCAGAGAACGACATCGGAATTGACCAACCAAATGCAGCACCTAATACTACCTGAGGTAAATGACTGACTCGCTTAACAAAAGGATACACCCATGCTAAAGCTAGGCCCGCAATAGATAGCCAAATTGTCATTGAGTTAAGCGTTAAAACGAGTAAGAAGGAAAAGCCAACAAGCCCCGCAAACAGTATTTTAGCTTCCCTTTCAGTTACATCCCCACTAGGGAGTGGCCGATGCTTAGTGCGTTCTACGTGACCATCAAAATGACGATCGGCAAAATCATTAATGACGCAACCTGCGGCACGCATAAAAAACACCCCAGCAGTAAACACGATCAAAAGATGTAAACTTGGTGTGCTTTGAGCTGCAATCCATAATGCCCAATACGTTGGCCACAAGAGTAATAGTGAACCAATGGGCCTATCTATACGCATTAAACGGCTGTATGCATGCCATTTACTTAGCGTCATACTTCCCTCCACTTTGTCGTGCTCCTTATTCGATTCCATCATACTTCAAATTGGGTATATGTTTATACCACTCAATTCTGTAAGCCACTGATTTATGTTTGTTGGTGTTGCGTACTTACTGAATTTATGAAAATTTAAAATATTTAGGATAATTAACGATATGCAGGTGATTCAGGTAAAAATATTTCTGTTAATAACAATGGTTTAGCCGATAGTTTTAATCGAGAACTGCGAACCCAACGACCAGCACTAGAACCTATGCGAATATAATCCCGAGTTAAGCCATCACGGCTGAATAAATAGCGCCCTAGAGGCATTCTACCTATATCAACCAATTGCTGGTCTTCATCAGTCAATGTTTCTTCTGGAATGACAGTACGGCCTAGTAACCAAGGAATACCATCCCCATACATGACGACTTCCCTGACCCAATAACGAGGGCTTTCAGGTAAAGATTGTGCCTCTTCAGTGCTCAACATACCTTGCGATACATAGCGTTCTAAATAAGGTATCACGGTAACTTGCTGGCTGTGTTGTTCAAAGCGTTTTGTCATGGAACCAAGTTCTAACAACCAATCTAACGTATTGGCAGGAACTATTTTATCATCCTCAGCCAACCAATGAATGGGATGGGAGGTAAATAGTGTTTCATCCATTACTTAAATTTCCACCATGGATAACATGGTTATGATTTACTGTATTTCTTAGACGGTAGGATATCACGTTGTTTTGCTACAGGGTTAAAGTTAGCTAACAATTTATATAAAAAGTCACATTTTCAACACAAAATGTAAAAAAATAGTGAATAAATTTTTAATTACTAACGAGTTATAAACGATAATAAAATTTATTAACATCGTAATAATAAGAATTTATTAGGCAAGTCTCCGTCATTCATTATCTCAATAAAGCGGGAAGTTTTTACAGCTTCCCGCTTTTTCTTCATAAGACAGTGATATGACGTAATAAGAAAGGTTAACGCCAAGCTTTATAGTTATTAATCAAACCATTAGTCGAACTATCATGGCTATTGACTGTTTCGCTATTTTCTAACTCAGGCAAAATACGGCTGGCTAATTGTTTTCCTAATTCCACACCCCATTGATCGAAAGTGAAGATATTCAAAATCGCCCCTTGCGTGAAAATCTTATGTTCATACATTGCGATCAATGCCCCCAGTGAATAAGGGGTAATTGATTTCAATAAGATTGAGTTGGTTGGGCGGTTACCTTCGAATACCTTATACGGTGCCACATATTCCATGTCAGAGACATTTTTACCTTGCGCAGCAAATTCCGCATCAACAACTTCACGAGTTTTTCCAAAAGCTAGCGCTTCAGTTTGCGCAAAAAAGTTAGATAATAATTTTTCATGGTGATCGCCTAACGGGTTATGGGTCACCGCAGGCGCAATAAAGTCACAAGGGATCATTTTTGTCCCTTGGTGAATCAACTGATAAAAAGCGTGTTGACCGTTGGTTCCTGGCTCCCCCCAAATAATTGGGCCCGTTTGGTATGAAACTGGTTTTCCATCTCGGCCTATATACTTACCATTTGATTCCATATTGCCTTGCTGGAAGTACGCTGCAAAACGGTGCATATATTGGTCGTATGGCAGAATCGCTTCAGTTTCTGATTCAAAAAAATTGTTGTACCAAATGCCAATCAAACCTAACAGTACAGGGATGTTTTTTTCTAGTGGTGTTTGGGTGAAATGTTTATCCATAGCATGGGCACCATTCAATAACTGAATGAAATTGTCAAAACCCACGGATAAAATAATCGATAAGCCAATTGCTGACCATAAAGAGTAACGGCCTCCAACCCAATCCCAAAACTCAAACATATTATTAGTATCAATACCAAACTTAGCGACTTCTTCACTATTCGTTGATAGTGCCACAAAGTGTTTGGCAATATGCTGTTCGTCTTTTGCGGTAGCCAATAACCATTCACGTGCTGAATGCGCATTTGTCATGGTCTCTTGGGTCGTAAACGTTTTTGATGCAATTAAAAATAATGTCGTTTCAGGGTTCAGTTTCTTCAGCGTTTCCGCAATTTGTGTGCCATCCACATTAGAAACAAAATGCATATTTAAATGGTTTTTATATGGACGCAATGCTTCTGT
Source organism: Providencia sp. NPDC089933 (assembly GCF_049545585.1). Taxonomy (NCBI): domain Bacteria; kingdom Pseudomonadati; phylum Pseudomonadota; class Gammaproteobacteria; order Enterobacterales; family Morganellaceae; genus Providencia; species Providencia sp. NPDC089933. Next base: position 23,279 of record NZ_JBMWDT010000011.1, on the reverse strand, counting down.
AACCATAAATGGCCCAAGATCAGAACCACCAATACCGATATTAACAACATCTGTTATCGCTTTACCTGTATAACCTTTCCACTCTCCGCGAATAATGCGCTCGCTAAATTTCTGCATTTTTTCTAATACAGCATTAACATCTGGCATTACATCTTTACCATCAACATAAATCGGTGTGTTATCACGGTTACGTAAAGCCGTATGTAACACCGCTCGGTCTTCGGTACGGTTGATTTTTTCACCACTGAACATGCTCTTGATAGCGCTTTCTAGCTCAGTTTCTTTTGCTAACGCTAACAGGTTATCTAATGTTTCTTGTGTAATTCTATTTTTGGAGAAATCCACTAAGATTTGACCATCGAACGTTGCCGAAAAATGAGTAAAGCGGTCTTTATCCTGCGCAAACAAGTCACGCATATGAACATCCTTCATTTGCGCAAAATGTTGTTCTAGCGCCCGCCATGCAGCCGTTTGGCTTGGATTAATACTTTTCATGGATAACACTCTCCAAAATAATTTAAAATATAAATATATTGTACCTCGTCAAAGATACGAGACTTATCGGTTTTCTGCGTTATGTTGATATTCCCCAATTCCACGGCACTTTTCCAGACATAATTAACTCTTTCACTGAAATACGCACTTTCAATGTCATTTAACTTTAACAGTAGCGAGTACACGCTAAATCATTCGAGTTGCATGTAGGCGACAAGGGAAGATAGACCGATGAGCATACAAAAGTATGTGATTCGGCTATCTGAGCGCAGTCAACACCCATGCAGCTTGAAGGATGACGAGTATATTGAGAAAACCGATAATGAATTACCTATCATTAGAATTACTGATTTACTTCGATTCTTGATTGACGCAACGCTAATTACCCGATAAATCTATATAAAAATATAGTTTAACGACAGGGATCGATACCATGAATACAGTAGCGTCTTTATCAGACAACAGTCAGTTTGTTATCGCAAAATTTGGCGGCACTAGTGTCGCGAACTTTGAGGCAATGAACAATAGTGCCAATATCATTCTTTCTAATCCAAATGTTCGAGTCGTTGTGCTTTCTGCCTCCGCTGGAGTCACTAATTTGCTAATAGAACTCGCTGAAGGTTGTGATATTGATAAACGCAATGAGCTACTGAAAAAAGTTAAAGATATCCAATATGCGATTATTGATAATCTGCAAACTGCTGATGTGATCCGTGAAGAAATCAATCGATTACTTGATAATATCGCTCATTTAGCTGATTCCGCGTCTCTCGCCACTTCTGACGCATTGACGGATGAAATGGTTAGTCATGGTGAATTAATGTCGACCCTATTATTCGTAGAAGTCCTCCGCCAGCGCAATACCGAATCACAATGGTTTGATGTCCGTAAAGTCATGAGAACCAATGAAAGTTTTGGTCGTGCAGAACCTGAGTTGGAGCAGTTGAAAACCCTTGCAGAACAACAGCTGTTACCTCGCTTAGCAGAATCGGTAGTTATTACCCAAGGGTTTATTGGCCGTGATCCAAAAGGCCGTACAACAACACTTGGGCGTGGTGGGAGTGATTATACCGCTGCACTGCTAGCTGAAGTCCTAAGCTTATCTCGCGTTGATATTTGGACTGACGTTCCAGGTATTTACTCTACTGACCCACGGGTCGTGCCAAATGCACAGCGTATTGATGAAATAGCATTCGATGAAGCTGCTGAAATGGCAACCTTTGGGGCAAAAATTTTGCATCCGGCAACACTGCTCCCCGCTGTACGTGCTGGTATCCCGGTTTTCGTTGGTTCAAGTAAAGCCCCAGAAGCAGGTGGCACCATTGTTTCTGATAAAACCAGTAACCCACCACAATTCAGGGCATTAGCGCTACGCCGTAAACAAACATTATTAACTCTGCATAGCCTAAAAATGCTACATGCACGTGGTTTTTTAGCTGAAATATTTACGATTTTACTACGTCATAATATCTCGGTAGATTTAATCACAACTTCCGAAGTGAGTGTCGCTCTAACCTTAGATACAACCGGTTCAACAGGGACAAATGGCAGTTTGCTAACTAATGCACTGATGACTGAGCTTTCGGCTCTATGCCGTGTTGAAGTTGAAGAAAACTTAGCCTTAGTGGCCATCATCGGTAATGAATTATCGCAAGTAAATGGGTTAGGGAAACAAATCTTTGGTGCTTTAGAATCTTTCAATATTCGCATGATCAGCTACGGGGCCAGTAGCCACAATATTTGTTTACTGGTTCCCGGTGACGATGCTGAAAATATCGTTCGTACATTACATAGTAATTTATTCGAGTAACCAAACTACCGCTCTAAAACAAAGAAGGCGATATTCATAATCGCCTTCTTATTCAATCAGTTGACTTATTTTTTGTTTTAACACTGTCAGTGTACTTTAACATTGCGGCTTTCACACCTTTGTTCTGCTGTAATAGTACTAAATTATGTTTGGCAGTGGCATTACCGAGTTCGACTGCGCGCTCAAACCACATGACTGCACGGAAGATATTTTTTTCTCCCCCTTCGCCACGAGCATACATTACAGCAAGGTTATTCTGTGCATCACTGTTTTTCTTAAATGCCGCATTTTCCAAAAGCTCTCGGGCCTTTAACGAGTTTTGCGCAACGCCAGTCCCCGTTAAATAGAAAATTGCTAATTGGTTTTTCGCCTCAATGCTATCCCCTTGTGCCAGTATTAACCAATTTGCAATTTGCGTAACATCGGCTTCTTTCCATTCACCAGCCAAATATAATTTGGCGAGCTTAATTTGTGCTGCGTTATAATCCTGATTGGCTAAATTTTGATACAATTCTACTGCCTTTACAGGGTTCTTTTGAATGCCACCTAACCCTTTCTCATAAAACTCAGCGACCTTCATTCCTGCTTCAAATGATTTGTTTTGTGCAGCTCGTTCATACCATGTGAATGCTTCAGCTAAGTCTTTAGTTACCCCATTGCCAAGCTCATAAACTTTTGCAATAGCCAGTTGCGCCGAAGCATTGTTTTGCTGCGCAGCCCTTTTATACCAATACATGGCTTGATAACTATTTTTCTCAATCGAGTTATGGCCTTCCTGATAAAAATCGCCCATATTGACTTGCGCAATTGCTGAACCCATATTTGCGGCTTGTCGATACAAGTAAACGGCCGTATCATCATCCTGCTCTACCCCGTCACCGTTTTCATACATAACAGCAAGGTTATTAACCGCCGCTGCAACATTATTTACCGCACTTCTTTCATACCATTCACGAGCCTTTGAATAATCAACTTCGCCACCAAGCCCATCATGATAAAATAACCCCATAGCAAACTGTGCATTTGCATGCTCTTGCTCCGCAGCCTCTGAATACCACGCTTTAGCCTGCTGATAGTTTTGCTCAACTCCTACACCATGTTCATATAAATACCCCATGGCATATTGGCAATAAGCATCCCCTTTTTCAGCGCCTCGGCGATACCAGTACTCCGCTTGTTTAAATTTTTTTTGATTTTGCAGCAGCATACCTAAATAATAATCGCCATCTGTATTATCTAAATCAGAAACTTTTTTAAACCAGCGATAAGCTTCCTGATCATTGCTCTGCAAAAAATCGGTTCCATCCATATAGGCTAGCCCGACATCCACCATCGCATCGACATCCCCTTCCTTAGCAGATTTTAATTTAGCTTTAAAATCATCAGGAAATACGACATCGTTGGCCTGACTTGCGGTTTCTAGCGGCTTATTTTTTGTAGAAGGAGCTTCCGAAGTCGCTTGAGCCAAAGACGCGGTGCTCAAACACACTGCTAGAAATAAATACCGTAATTTCATCACCATTACCCATTCATTGGCGTTATGTTATTAACATAACATTCCAATAAAAAATTCATAAGGGATTCAAGCTGAAAAAACGCTATTAGGAAGAAATTTCGTCGAAAAATTTAGGTAGTGTTCATTCATCGCTAAAACGGCCACTACCTAAACCAAAGATTAACCTATCAAAGGCTTAATTAACGCGGTAACCACCATGTTTACTGGCAAATAAATTAAATTTACCCCACTCAATCAGTAAATGTTCCAGTTTTTGGTGACTAATTTTGCATAACTCAGAAATTTGCGACACAACAAAGTGGTTTTCACTCACTAATTCTGGGGCGAAAACTTCAGCTATCCATTCACATTCTTTAGTCGTGACCAACCAACCATCATTGGTAGAAAATTTATGGACTGGGATCATGCCTTCTTTACTACTTTCTTGCGATAACAGTTTGTTTTCATCTAGTTGTGCTTGATGAAATGCAGCTATTTCGTCTTGTGAAGGCACTGGTTCTACGGCTAAACGCTCTTCCAGAAATAAATAAATTTCTTCTGCACGCGCCGGTGTTAACTCGCTTTTTAGCCAAATTTGGTTAAAACAGTGCTCATCAAGGGACTCATCCGTATCGAGTTTGTCCATAATTTGTAAGATACTCATCATCGCACTGACCGCATCTTCGCTCATGAGAAATGTTTCAGGCGCCGCACTGTTTTGGATCTGATAAGGAAATGCCACTGAATGCGGCAGTTCATTTTCAATAATAAATTCATAGCTCATCATTAGACCCCTTTAATGTCTTTACCCATAAGATGGTGCCGAACACCTGAAAAATCAATACACTGTTTTATTAATCTTCTGGGTCATAGCCTAAATTAGGTGCTAACCAACGCTCAAGTTCCGTCACCGACAGCCCCTTACGTTTTGAATAATCTTCAATTTGGTCTTTCTGTAATTGAGCCACTGCAAAATATTTGCTATCTGGATGACTAAAATACCAACCTGATACAGATGCCCCAGGCCACATCGCATATGAACTAGTGAGTTTCATTCCCACTTGGTTTTCAACATCTAATAGCTGCCAAATCTTCTCTTTTTCTGTGTGCTCAGGGCAAGCTGGATAGCCCGGTGCAGGCCGAATACCTTGGTAATTTTCACGGATCAACTCGTCATTACTTAAATTTTCATCTTTCGCATAACCCCAATACTGCATACGAACCTGTTGATGTAAAAATTCAGCAAATGCCTCAGCAAGCCTATCCGCCAGCGCTTTAACCATAATTTTATTATAATCATCATGCTGTTTTTCGTATTCATCCGCCAGCGCATCCTCTTCTAAACCACCAGTAACAGCAAATGCACCGATATAATCGGCTTTACCACTGTCTTTAGGTGCCACAAAATCAGATAAACAATAATTCGGGAAATCCGTCTTTAAGGTTTGCTGACGTAGGTTCAAACTCACTGCTTGCACATGATGGCGTGTTTCGTCTGTATAGATTTCAACATCGTCACCAACACAGTTCGCGGGGAATAAGCCAAAAATACCTTTTGGTGTCAGTAAACGTTCTTTTTCGAGCTTATCTAACATCGCGTTAGCATCATTCAATAATTTACGTGCTTCTGACCCCACGACTTCGTCGTCTAAGATACGTGGGTACTTCCCAGCGAGCGACCACGTCATAAAAAATGGCGTCCAGTCAATATATTCACGTAAGGTTGTTATTGATGCATTGACCTCTTGAATACCCAAAAATTTCGGCACCGGCGGCTGATAATTAGACCAATCAATTTTCACCTTATTGGCTCGGGCAATATCAAGAGTGACTGGTGGTGTTTTTGGTCGTCTACGCCCATGTTGTAAACGTACCGTGTCATATTCACGGCGAGTACGCTCAACAAAATCTGCTTTTTGAGTATCAGACAATAACGCTGAAACCACACCAACAGTACGTGATGCATTTTGGACGTACGTGGTTGGTCCACTGTAGTTAGGTTCAATTTTCACTGCGGTATGTGCTTTCGACGTTGTTGCCCCCCCAATCAATAACGGCAACGTAAAGCCTTGTCTTTCCATCTCTTTTGCCACATGAACCATTTCATCAAGGGATGGCGTTATCAAGCCTGACAGGCCGATAATGTCGACATTTTGCTCACGTGCCGTTTTTAAAATTGTTTCGCATGGCACCATCACGCCTAAGTCGATGATTTCATAGTTATTACACTGAAGCACTACGCCAACAATATTTTTACCAATGTCGTGAACATCCCCTTTGACTGTTGCTAACAACACTTTACCAGCACTACTTCCCGATTGTTTAAGTTCTTGAATATACGGTTCTAAATACGCAACTGCTTGTTTCATCACCCGGGCAGATTTCACCACTTGTGGTAAAAACATTTTTCCTTCACCAAACAGATCCCCCACAACATTCATCCCGTTCATCAGCGGGCCTTCAATAACCTCGATGGGGCTTGATGCACGTTGGCGAGTTTCTTCTGTATCTTGAATGATAAATTCAGTGATCCCCTTAACAAGCGAATATTCAAGGCGTTTTTCTACGTCCCAACCTCGCCATTCCGCCTGTTGGATTTGCTGTTCTTGAGCACCAGCCCCGCGGTATTTTTCCGCTAATTCCAGTAACCGCTCAGTACTATCATTACGGCGATTTAATACCACATCTTCAACTGCATCTTTCAACTCAGCGGGTAGGTCGTCATAAATGGCTAATTGCCCTGCATTCACGATCCCCATATCCATTCCATTACGAATGGCGTAGTACAAGAAAACGGCGTGGATAGCTTCACGGACTGGGTCGTTCCCCCTGAAAGAGAAGGAAACATTCGATACCCCACCGGATATCATGGCATGTGGTAGTTGTTGTTTAATATCCTTACAAACATCAATAAAATCAACAGCATAATTATTATGCTCTTCAATCCCTGTCGCGACAGCAAAAATATTTGGGTCGAAAATGATATCTTCAGGGGGAAAGCCAACCTCTTCGGTCAACACCTGATAGGCGCGTCGGCAAATCTCAATTTTACGCTCACGTGTATCGGCTTGCCCTACCTCATCGAAGGCCATAACAACCACCGCAGCCCCGTATTTACGCAGCAGTTTGGCGTGTTCGACAAAGGTTTCAACCCCCTCTTTCATGGAGATAGAGTTAACAATTCCCTTACCTTGTATACACTTAAGCCCAGCTTCGATGACTTCCCATTTTGAAGAATCAATCATAATAGGAACACGAGCAATATCAGGTTCACCCGCGATTAAATTCAGAAAACGTACCATAGCAGCTTGGGAATCCAGCATCCCCTCATCCATATTTATATCGATGATTTGAGCACCGCTTTCCACTTGTTGGCGCGCCACATCTAACGCTTCTAAATAGTTTTCCTCTTTAATCAGCCTTTTGAATTTTGCTGAACCCGTTACGTTCGTTCTTTCCCCAACATTTACAAACAGTGACTGTTTGCTGATATTCAATGGTTCTAAACCTGATAAACGACATTCAACAGGCAATTCAGGTAACTGACGCGGCATCACCCCTTTCACCGCTTCCGCCATTTTTTTAATATGTAATGGTGTTGTGCCACAACACCCACCGACGATATTTAAAAAACCTGCTGTTGCCCATTCATGAATTTGTTCAGCCATATTTTGTGCATCAAGGTCATACTCACCAAATGCATTTGGCAGGCCGGCATTTGGGTGAGCGCTGACATAACACTCAGCAATTCTTGATAGCTCTGAAACATACTGACGAAGTTCATCAGGACCCAGTGCACAATTCAAACCAAATGAAAGTGGGGCCGCGTGACGCAATGAGTTATAAAATGCTTCTGTCGTTTGCCCCGATAAAGTACGCCCAGATGCATCAGTAATAGTGCCTGAAATCATAATAGGCAGCGAAACACCTAGCGCGTCTAATTCTGTTTCAACTGCAAAAATCGCCGCTTTAGCATTTAAGGTATCAAAAATAGTTTCGATCATAATTAGATCGACCCCACCTTTAACTAAAGATCGTGTAGATCCCCTGTAAGCTTCAACAAGTTGATCAAAAGTAACATTTCTATAAGCAGGGTCATTTACATCCGGAGAAATAGAAGCCGTACGATTGGTTGGGCCTAAAACACCCGCCACATAGCGAGGCTGCTCTGGCGTTTTCCGTGTCCATTCATCGGCACATTCGCGCGCAATACGTGCAGCAGTTTCATTAATTTCATCGGAAATGGCTTCCATTTTATAGTCAGCCATCGCAATAGGCGTGGAGTTAAAGGTGTTTGTCTCAACGATATCTGCACCTGCTGCAAAATATTGATGATGTATATCTCTAATAATCTCAGGCTGTGTTAGTACTAATAAGTCATTATTACCTTTCACATCACAGGGCCAGTCAGCAAACCTATCCCCACGAAATTGTTCTTCCGACAACTTATGTTGTTGGATCATTGTTCCCATTGCACCATCTAATACCAATATACGTTTTTTTAATTCTTGTTCTAATTGATTAATTTTTTCGGACACTGCACTGCCCTCCTAAAATGGAACACTGAGAAATAAGTCAAATTTTTACTTATAACATCCTATCACAACTTTTAACTCGAAAATTCGCTGTTATGATGAGAGTTTTTCAGGTTGCATAAAATCGGTCTTTCAACTGATCCGATGAGTATTTTTAGGTGAGATAGTACATAATAGAAACAAAATTACCGTCAGGAGAGACTTAATGGCAACGGCACCAATTACTAAAAAGATAAAAAAAGCAAAAGGGCCAGCAAGTGGAGCTACCGCTGCGGGGCAAGTTCAATCATTAAGTCGTGGGCTGACACTGTTGGAATACATTTCTGAATCCACCGGTGGCATTGCACTCACTGACCTTGCATTACAAGCTGGCTTACCAAATTCAACGACACATCGACTGTTGATGACATTAGAACAGCATGGTTTTGTGCGCCAAACGGGCGATCTTGGCTTATGGGTTATTGCATCTCATGCCTTTATTATTGGAAGTAGCTTTTTAGAAAGTCGTAATTTATTAGCGTTGGTTCACCCTATATTACGCCGTTTAATGGATGGGTCAGGGGAAACCGTCAATTTAGCTATCCTCGACCACTCGGAATATGATGCTGTTATTGTCGATCAAGTGCAATGCAACGCATTAATGAGGATGTCAGCACCTATTGGCGGGAAACTGCCTTTACACGCCTCTGGAGCCGGTAAGGCGTTTATTGCAAACTTACCCGAAGAAAAGCTAATCCCTCTTTTAAGCCGCAAAGGGTTACATGCCTATACTCCATACACGTTAACTAACCCATCAGCCTTAAAAGAAAACTTGCAACAAGCTAAAAAACAAGGGTTTTCCTATGATGATGAAGAGCATGCTTTAGGCTTAAGGTGCATTGGTGCCTGTATTTATGATGAACATAAAGAAGCCTTTGCTGCTATTTCTATTTCAGGGCCGTTATCACGTATTACAGATGACCGCATTACTGAATTAGGTGCGATGGTTATCAAGGCTGCAAAAGAAATTAGCCGTGAGTACGGCGCAAACCGTTAAATGACAAAAAGTGAAATGAGGCCCAAACCTCATTTCACTTTTATTATACTCATCAGCAATGTTAACCATTATGTAGCTTATATTTATAACTACTCCGTTTGCTCAAATAATTTGAAATTTTCCATATCTCGATATTTTTCAATTAAGGCTAACGCAATTGCCTCTGTTTCTGCATCGGCTAACCCTTCAATATCCCGCTGACGAAAGTGCAGCTGAAAGGCACGCAATGTCTTTTTGGTTTGGTCATCCAACTCGCCAGATAGAGGGATCGCCGAATAACCATAAAATTTCAGAGCCTTTTGAACACGTAACACATTAGCGGGTTCGTTAGCATTTCGCCCCGCTAAGTATTTACTAACTGTTTTAGCATCAGGCCATGCACCAATTCCTTGCTGAGCAAGACGCTGCCATGGAAATGCCCTACCTGGATCTTGTTTACGTAATGGTGCAATATCGCTATGACCGATAATATTTTCAGGCGGTATATTATACCGTTGCATAATATCTTGAACTAATGGAATCAATGCAACAATCTGCGATTCATTAAAAGGTACCCAAGTTTGGTTCCCAAGGCTATTTTCTTGAAGACCGGGATTTACTATCTCAATACCGATGGAAGTGTCATTCAAACCTTTTTGATGTTGCCAACGACTATAACCAGCATGCCAAGCTTTTAGCTGTTCGGGTACCAATTGTAATACAACTGGTTTACCGTATTTAAATTCAGGTTTACTGGGAATAAGATAGTGTGAACTCACATTCCCTTTTGTTAAAAGCTCTATCGAACGTGCATCATTAGAAACAGTGTAGTGTAAAATAATATATTGAATCCGTTCACTCGTATTTCTTGATGGGTAACGATTATCAAGGTAGTAGCCTTTATTAGATGCTGAAATCGAGCAACCAACAAGCAAAAACACAAATAATATCCCTATATATTTGAACATAAAACCATAACCTTAACTCATAATTAGTTAAGTTTTATTTAAGCATAATGTTATAGGGAACACTATTAAATAATGACATCTTAAAGAAAAAAAGTAGGAAAAAACGCAGGGTTCAAGATAAAAAGTAATAATATAAAATAAATAACAACTAGTTATGTATAATAATAAAGGTTACTTATAAATAAGAAATTTGATAAAATGCACATGAATATTCACGTTAAACCTTTTAAGCCCTTTACTGAAACTGAAAAGGTTTATTGATCAATAGCACTATATTTTATCTATAATAATCAGTTAGCTACAACCCCTTCCCTAACCATATATAAAATCATAAAAATTCAATTTAAAAATACAATTGATTATTTACATTTATAGAATTTATTTTAAAATCAGTTTTTTCCTTTAAGTAATTACCACAATAAATAGTGCCAAAGGAGATTAGTCAAATTAATTGGTTATTTCCTATAAATTAAAATTATGATTCAAAGCATGTTTTTTAAGTTTAATACTTTTCTAATAATATAAAATAGTTATAAAAACTTACCAAAATAAAGATACTAACCCCATCTAACTCTTTTTTTCATTCTCTACCTGTTTAGAAATAATTTTAGTTATTTCGTTAATATCAATATCGAGAAAAATGACAATTTCAATTAATTTATCTAAACTTAATTTATTAATCCCTAGTTCATAGCGTGATACTTGCTGCTGGCTCAAATGAATGACCGAACCTAATTCATTGCCTGATAACCCCTTGCTCACCCTAGCTTTTCGTAAATAATTTCCTAATAAAGCATAAATATTTTCCTTTTTAACTATATGCATATGCATACCATCTCCTAAATAAGAAAAAAAATTTTTAGCTAGTAATATTCATTATAAAATTAATCTTCATCATTTAAAATAGTTATGAACAATCAAATACATATCAATTGATAGGTAAACATGTTTTTTATATACAAAAAAATGAGACCTTTGTATTATTTATGTAGCAATGCATTGCTTTATAAAAAGTTTTTCACTTCTTAATTACATAATTTCTTTTGTTGGTTTTTCTTGATCAAATCGATAATTTAATATAATTTTACACTTTAAATGTCACTAGAAATAATTAGCAACCAATAAAAACGATTATGTTTTTCAATTCTTAGAATATTTTAATTTAAAATATATTTTATATTCGCAGCTAAACCATATAAAAACAAAGATTAACTCATATTTATACAATATAATTAGGTCAAAAGTTCATTTTTCAATTCAATAACCACCAATTAACAGATTAATAATCTATTTTTGACCTAAATACAATAATGCCTTCTTTTCCTTGTATGTAGTGCTGTAATTCAACATCACTAACTTTGAAATTTTCACGTAATGAAGAAGCATTTCTAAAAATTGTTTTGTTTCCTTTTTGTATTACAATACCAACGTGACTAACATCCAAGCCTCTATTCGTTGAGTACACACCAATATAATCACCGGTCTTAAGCCTTTTAATCAAATCATTATCTATATGTTTAGATGGAATATAGTTTATATCTCTATAGGTAATGGGCAACCCTAAAATATACGTCTTTCGATTACCTTTTAAATTAAGCTGCTTAGAAACGTTAACGGCATATGGGCTAATTTTAGCCGTAATGTCCTCTGCAACCGCGCTATCACCTTGTGCCCAATCCGAAAAAAAGTGGCGGCGGTTTTTGTATGTAATATCTTGATTAAAATAACGAATACTAGTCAGGTTCCTAAAAAATTGTGCACTATTTTCAGCCCCTTTAAATGCCTCAACGTACTCAATAAAGGTCATACAATCCATCGCTTCTAAATTAACGACTAAGTTTTCAGCAAAGAGTGGGCTCATATTTAACGTTTGTTTATCGTAGGGGGTATTTAAAAAATACTGAGTGAGCACATCAATTTTTTCTGCCGATGTTGAATGATATCGCTGCATTTCATTTTGTTGGTTGAATATACTGGTTAAAATTTTATGCGACCCCGATGTCAACACTACCTGAGCTTGGACATAATTAACCATTAGCAACATCAAGGTTGCAGTAACTAAGCGACGCATTCGCCCACTATTTGAATTTTTAGTATACACATTAACAATATTCCCAATTTACCTTAATTTTGCAGGCAACTGCTTCTATTTAATGACTATAGCATGAGTTTTAGTCCATTTCTTGTTCGATTTATTCCATAGTCAACCTTGATTAAGATCACATATAACTTCAAATATTCATTTTGAATATTGCAACTGTTCTATTTTCATTTAACAATGTTACCGGTAACATTATTTTGTAACGTTATCTGGAATAGGTATAACGATAAGCACAACTTACATGACTTGCAGATTAATTGACTATAGGTCTGCATGATGGAGCAATTACCATGAGTTCTAATATCTCTGAAGTGACAAAATCTCCAGCACTCAATGAGGAACTTGAGCGCATTACACAGCGCATTATCTCTCGTTCTGCACAAGCTCGAGCAGCTTTCCTCAATAAAATTGAACGTGCTCGTAGTACAACTGTCCATCGAGCCTCGCTGGCTTGTGGTAACCTTGCTCATGGTTTTGCTGCCTGCCAAAATGATGAAAAGCAGATCCTTAAAAGTATGACGCGTTCTGATATTGCTATCATCAGCTCTTACAATGACATGCTTTCTGCTCACCGACCTTATGATAAATACCCTGAACAACTAAAAAAAGCGTTACTTGAATCGGGTTCTATTGGGCAAGTTGCAGCTGGTGTCCCTGCCATGTGTGATGGTGTAACTCAGGGGCAAGATGGGATGGAGCTCTCTATGCTAAGTAGAGATGTCATCGCGATGTCTACAGCAATTGGTTTATCCCATAATATGTTTGATGGCGCTCTTTATTTGGGTATTTGCGATAAAATTGTTCCAGGCTTATTACTTGGAGCCCTCTCTTTTGGGCATTTACCTGCTATATTTGTCCCTGCTGGGCCGATGGCCACGGGCCTACCGAATAAAGAAAAAGTACGTATTCGCCAACTGTATGTGGAAGGAAAAGTCGATAGACTTGCGTTATTAGAAGCTGAAGCAGCATCATACCATGGTATTGGTACCTGCACATTCTATGGTACCGCTAATTCAAACCAAATGATTATGGAAGTCATGGGGTTACACTTACCAGGTGCATCGTTTGTCCCCCCTGATTCCCCATTACGCTATGCGCTAACAGATGCAACAGCACAGCAAATTACCCGGTTAACCGAGCAATCTGGCCATTATTTACCAATTGGTCGCCTCATTGATGAAAAAGTTATCGTCAATGGCATTGTTGCCTTACTAGCAACTGGCGGCTCTACCAATTTAACGATGCACCTTGTTGCCATCGCTAGAGCTGCCGGGGTCATTATCAACTGGGATGATTTTTCTGATATTTCTGCAATTGTACCGCTCATTTGCCGAATTTACCCTAATGGCCAAGCTGACATCAACCAATTTCAAGCCGCAGGTGGCGTCGCATTACTAGTCCACCAACTGCTGCAAAAAGGCTTGTTACACCAAGATGTTCATACTGTAGCAGGCTTTGGTTTAACGCGTTACACATTAGAGCCTTGGTTAAATAACGGGCAACTTGAATGGCGAGAAGGCCCCAAACATTCATTCAATACAGATGTTATTGCTGAAATTGACACGCCTTTTTCACCCCATGGAGGTACTAAATTACTCTCAGGTAATTTAGGCCGTGCTGTGATGAAAACGTCCGCGGTCCCGGAAGAAAATCAAATTATTGAAGCGCCTGCTGTAGTATTTAATAACCAAAATGATATCGCAAAACACTTTGAGTCAGGCAACCTTAATCGAGATTGTATCATCGTAGTTCGCTTCCAAGGCCCATCCGCTAACGGGATGCCTGAACTTCATAAATTAATGCCACCACTGGGGGTGCTTATCGATAAAGGTTATAAAGTTGCCTTAGTGACTGATGGCCGGCTATCAGGAGCATCAGGTAAAGTTCCATCCGCAATCCATGTCACTCCCGAAGCCTATAACGGTGGATTACTCGCAAAAGTAAAAGATGGCGATATCATTAGAGTAAATGCGTTAACTGGTGAATTACAATTACTTGTCGATGACACTGTATTAAACAAACGACAATCTTTCAAACCGGACTTAATCGCAGAACGTAGCGGTTGTGGCAGAGAACTTTTTGGCGCATTAAGAAGAAACTTGTCTGGCGCAGAAGAAGGTGCTTGTAGCATTGATTTTTAATCTATTGGTATTAAATAGGAATAAAAAATGAATAATTGGAACATAACCGCTGAAAGCGTGCTCAAACAAGGCCCTGTGGTCCCAGTCATTGTCATTAAAAAACTAGAACAAGCCGTCCCTCTCGCTAAAGCCTTGGTGAAAGGCGGCGTTAATGTACTTGAGGTCACATTACGTACCGAATGTGCAATTGAAGCAATTCGCCTGATTGCTCAAGAAGTCCCTGACGCCATTGTTGGGGCAGGGACTGTACTCAATGCGAAACAACTTGCTGATGTGACAAAAGCTGGCGCTAAATTTGCTATTAGCCCCGGTTTAACCGAAGAATTATTGAGTGCTGCAACCCAAGGAAATATCCCACTGATCCCCGGCATTTCAACGGTTTCAGAACTAATGCTGGGTATGAATTATGGTTTGAAAGCATTCAAGTTTTTCCCAGCAGAAGCGAATGGTGGCGTTAAAGCCTTAAAAGCCATTGCCGGCCCTTTCTCACACGTAAAGTTCTGCCCAACAGGGGGAATTTCACCAGAAAACTATCGTAGTTATTTAGAACTAGAGAGCGTTCTGTGTATTGGTGGCTCTTGGTTAGTGCCCGAAGAGGCTTTAACTACTGGCAACTACGAAAAAATAACCCAACTTGCCCAAGAAGCAGTATTGGGTGCAAAGCGTTAAAACAGCGAAATTCTATTTACCGTTGAGAACGATTCGATACTACTGACTGAGTCGTTCTCAATGTAGCTTTCTTTAACCCTATCAATTTTTTATCTCATGAATCATAAGCTATTTCATTAAACCTATGGCAAAAACGTAGCTCTTCTCGATATGCATAAACATCCTCGACATGACCTGCCAAAATTCGCTTTTGCAACTTTTGCCAGTAATCTGCCGAAAATAAATCAGCATGATAACGTCGCAGATAATCACCAATTTCTGCCGTTTGACAAATAAAAGAAACAAATTCTTCAGGAAAAACATCCTGTTCACCAATGCTATACCATGGCTCATTAGCGAGCTCTTGCTCAGGATATAATGCCACAGGAATTTTACGGAAATTAACTTCTGTCATATAACAAATTTCATCGTAGTCATAAAAAACAACCCGACCATGACGCGTAACACCAAAGTTTTTAAATAACATATCACCAGGGAAAATATTCGCCGCCGCCAACTGTTTAATTGCCAAGCCATACTCATTCAAAACACTTTTTAGCTGTTCCTCATTTACGTTATCCATATAGATATTTAAAGGCACCATCTTTCTTTCCATGTACAAATGGCGGATCAACACTTGGTCTCCTAAATCTTCAATTTGTGAAGGAGCCTCGTTTAATAGCTCTGTCATCAATTCTTCACTAATAGCGCTTTTATCAATCACAAAATTTTCAAATTCTTGTGTATCTGCCATACGCCCAACTCTATCGTGTTCTTTGACAAGCCGATAACATTCCTGCACCCTTTCTTTCGTGACATCCTTTTGTGGGGCAAACTTATCTTTGATAATTTTGAAAACACGGTCAAAAGAAGGCGCTGTAAATACAAGCATCACCATTCCTTTAACGCCTGGTGCAAGCGTAAATTGCTCTCGGGCAAAATTAATATAAGCAAGATACTCACGGTAATACTCTGTTTTTCCATGTTTTTGACAACCAATCGCCATATATAATTCAGCAATGGATTTACTGGGCAAAATTTCCCGCAGCCAAAATACTAATGCCGCAGGGAAAGGTGCATACACCATAAAATAAGAGCGAGCAAAGCCAAACACAATACTCGCTTCATCAAATTCGGTGAGGCAGGTATCGATGTAAATTTGCTTATCATCATCATGATGAATGGGAAGTAAAAATGGATAGACTTCATCATCAATATAAATTTTACCAACTAACCAAGCAGCTTTGTTACGATAAAACAGTTCATTGGCAATATGAAAACAGACTTTTCGCTTTTCAAATCCTGAAAACCGTGAGTGCAATATATTGATAATACAATGAATATCAAACTCTAAATTTCGCCATTTTATTCTTAATGGTAACCCACTTAGAATCGAAAATAGTAACCCATACAGATTATCATCAACCTGATACTCCCAAGCCAATGGCCGAGGGGAAATAGAAAACCGCCTTACAGGCTGAGAAGTAAAAATGAATAAGTTATCTTGTGTAAGGTCTCGGTGTTGAAATAAACGGCAATAAACTGAATTAAAAAAACTTTCTGCTATCTCGAAGCGTGGGTAATCTGGCAACAACGTTTTATACACATTTTTTATTTCTGATAGTTTGTTTGGTGTTAAAGATTGAACTAACCCCATGAATTGTAGCTGGGCAACAACCAAACCAACATGGTGATCATAAAGTTGGATCCTTCTTTTCATTGCATGTTGGATAGCATGCCAATCCCCTTGCTCAAACCTTTCCTGAGCTCCTGAGGTTATCTCTAGAAAACGCCCATATTGCGCATCAAATCCTTGTAGAATGGTTTGGGCTATTATCTGTTCAGTCGTGAGTATCATACTCGCTCCTATTTGAACTAATTTAAAAAAAACAGGCACTCAACGTGCCTGCAAATTAATAGATACACCTAACCAATAAGGACACCGAATGAAATGAAGCCAATTAACTAGAATTGTTCTTCTTCTGTCGACCCTGTTAAAGCAGTGACTGAAGAAGTCCCCCCTTGAATAACCGTTGTAACTTTATCAAAATAACCAGTACCTACTTCTTGTTGGTGAGAAGAGAAGGTATAGCCTTTATTTATCGCCGCAAATTCAGGCTCTTGCACTTTTTCCACGTAATGTTTCATACCTTCACCTTGTGCATAAGCATGTGCAAGGTCAAACATGTTGAACCACATACTATGAATGCCCGCTAAAGTAATAAATTGGAAGCGATAACCCATGGCTGACAACTCATCTTGGAAACGTGCGATTGTGGAATCATCTAAATTTTTCTTCCAATTAAATGAAGGTGAGCAGTTGTAAGCCAATAATTTACCTGGGTATTTAGCATGAATTGCTTCAGCAAACTGGCGTGCAGCATCTAAGTCTGGTTTTGATGTTTCACACCACACGAGGTCTGCATAAGGCGCGTATGCCAAACCACGACTAATCGCTTGCTCGATACCTGCGTTAGTCCGGAAGAACCCTTCAGAAGTACGCTCACCAGTGACAAATGCCGAATCATATGGGTCACAATCAGATGTCAGAAGATCAGCTGCATCGGCATCAGTTCTTGCGATCAGGATCGTTGGTACACCAGAGACATCAGCGGCTAAACGTGCGGCAACTAATTTTTGAACAGCTTCTTGAGTCGGAACCAATACTTTACCGCCCATATGACCGCATTTTTTCACCGCAGCCAATTGGTCTTCAAAGTGCACAGCCGCTGCCCCTGCTTCTATCATATTTTTCATTAACTCAAAGGCATTCAATACCCCACCAAAACCGGCTTCTGCATCTGCAATAATCGGTAAAAAGAAATCAATATATTCTTTATTATCTGGCCCAATGCCATTCGCCCATTGAATTTGATCTGCCCGGCGAAAAGTATTGTTAATTTTCTGAACGACAGAAGGAACCGAATCAACTGGGTAAAGTGACTGATCAGGGTACATACTTGAGGCTGTATTTGCATCAGCAGCAACCTGCCAACCAGAAAGATAAATGGCCTCAACACCAGCTTTCGCTTGTTGTAATGCCTGCCCACCTGTCAATGCACCTAGTGCATTGACGTAGCCTTTCTTAGATTTGCCATTCAGTTGTTCCCAAAAGCGCTCTGCCCCCCTACGAGCAAGGGTATGCTCCGGATTAACAGAACCGCGAAGTTTGATAACTTCCTCAGCAGAATACGGGCGATTAATGCCTTTCCAACGTGGTTTCTTCCATTCATTTTCTAATTGGGCAATTTGGTCTAAGCGCGATGTCGTCATGATTAACTTCCTTTATAAGAATATGTAGGGTTTATCGAATTTATATTTGTTGTTACTAATCTAATAATTGGTAACCAGGAATAGTTAAGAACTCAATAAGTTCATCTTGTGTCGTAATTTGGCGCATTAGCTCCGCTGCTTCACGGAAACGACCATGCTGAAAACGCTTATCACCAAGTTCTTTTTGAATAACTTGAAGCTCTTCATCTAGCATTTCTTCGAACAACGCTTTTGTCACTTTTTCGCCGTTGGTTAGTGACTTTTCATGCCTGATCCATTGCCAAATCGAAGTTCGAGAAATTTCAGCGGTAGCAGCATCTTCCATTAACCCATAGATAGGAACGCACCCATTACCTGAAATCCATGCTTCAATATATTGCACAGCGACCCGAATATTTGCTCTCATACCTGCATCGGTTCGTTCACCTGCGCAAGGTTTTAATAGTTGCTCCGCTGTGATTGGTTCGTCAGAATCACGAGTAACATGCAGTTGATTGGTGTTCTCTCCTAGAACTTGATTAAAGACATCCATCACTGTATCTGCAAGACCTGGGTGAGCAACCCACGAACCATCGTGACCATTTTTTGCTTCAAGCTCTTTATCTGCTCTTACTTTAGCCAATATAGCTTGGTTCTCTGTTTCATCTTTACTTGGGATAAATGCGGACATTCCCCCCATAGCAAAAGCCCCACGACGATGACAAGTTTTAATAAGCAAACGTGAATAAGCACTTAGAAAATCTTGGGTCATCGTAACCACTTGGCGATCGGGTAGTACCCTATCTGGGTGCTCTTTTAATGTTTTGATATAACTAAAAATATAATCCCAACGACCACAATTTAACCCGACAATGTGGTGACGCATGTGATACAAAATTTCATCCATCTGGAATACCGCAGGTAAAGTCTCAATTAAAACTGTTGCTTTAATTGTTCCACGAGGCAAACTGACAGCATCTTCTGCAGCACTAAATACATCACTCCACCATTTTGCTTCCTGCCAAGATTCCAATTTAGGGATATAAAAATAAGGCCCACTTCCTTTCTTCAACAACGCTTGATAGTTATTAAAAAAGTAAAGTGCAAAATCAAATAGCCCCCCCGGAATATTTTTTCCCGCAAGTGATACATGCTTTTCGTCTAGATGTAGCCCTCGTACACGTGCAATTAAAACAGCAGGGTCAGATTTAAGCTGATAAACCTTACCTTTTTCATTGGTGTAAGAAATATCGCCATTAATTGCATCACTTAAATTGATTTGCCCATCAATCAATTTTTCCCATGAGGGAGAAAGAGAGTCTTCAAAGTCAGCCATAAATACTTTAACGTTAGAATTCAAAGCATTAATAACCATTTTTCGTTCGACAGGACCTGTTATTTCAACCCGGCGGTCACGTAAATCCTCAGGTATATTCTGTATTTTCCATTCTGATTTTTTAATGGAATCAAATTCCGAAATAAAATCCGGCAATTCGCCCGCATCAATTTTTTGTTGCCTTATGGTTCTTTGTTTTAGTAACTCTTCACGACGTGGTAAAAACGCCTCAACCAAATTTGAAAGAAACTCAATAGAATCATTATGTAAGACCCTAGTATCTTGCTGAGATATTTCCTTTGAAAATGCTAACTTTGATATTAACAATTGATTTTCCATTGACCTTTCCTCATTCACATCTGACTATAAATTAAGCTTACGATCAAATAACAAATAAATCAAAAACCGTTTCCATTTTATATGAAATACACCTTATCTTTATGATATTAATGGCATTTTACAATCATTTATTTTTGAACAACGATTCTTATAACAAGATAAATAGTGTTAAGCACTTGTTAAATAAAACAATTACTAAAAAGTAAAATTGTTAAATAATTTACCCCAAAAATAAAAAAAGCAGCCATAAATGGCTGCTTTAGTTTTAAATATTGTAAATTTTCTGGAATATTAATCTAAATAAAATGCTAAATATAATTAGTTAGAGTGACATAACAAACATTTTAAGCTTAATATCCCTTATTTTAATCTAGTGTAGGCTCCATGTGAGTAAGATCGAATGGTGTGATCTGGTACACATAATAATTAAGCCAATTCGAAAAAAGTAAGTGCCCATGGCTTCGCCAGCTAATTGTTGGGCCTTTATTAGGATCATTATTTTTAAAATAATTACATGGGATTTCTGGTGAAATACCTGCATCAACATCTCGCCAGTATTCTTGAGCGAGCGTATCTCTATCATATTCAGGGTGGCCAGTAACAAATGCCAAGCGTTTATCTTTTGATGCAAATAAATAAGCACCGGCTTCTTCTGAACTGGCTAAAATTTCAAGATCGGTATGCTTGCGGATAAGCTCTTCAGGAAAATCCGCATAACGAGAGTGTGGAGCATAGAATGAAGCATCAAACCCTCGCGTTAATAATGCATACGGCTCCAATGTATCATGCTGATATACGCCTGAAAGTTTTTCTTCTCTAGTCCATTTTGGCAAATCATAAAGAACTTTCAATGCAGCCTGTACGGCCCAACACACAAAGAGCGTTGAAGTAACATGGCTTTTCGCCCATCTAATTACCTTTTCTATTTGTTCCCAATAACATACATCGGTAAATTCAACTAGCCCTAACGGAGCTCCTGTTACGATTAAACCATCAAAATTTTGATCTTTAATATCTTCAAAATCACAATAAAAATTATTCAAATGCTCTGTAGGAGTATTTTTAGATTCCCTTTGGTCAATACGCAATAACTGGATATCAACCTGTAATGGTGTATTAGATAAAAGCCTTAAGAACTGATTTTCCGTTTCTATTTTTTTAGGCATTAAATTCAGTATTAACACTTTCAAGGGGCGGATCTCCTGAAGGCTAGCTCTTGTCGTTGTCATGACAAAAACATTTTCT
This sequence comes from Providencia sp. NPDC089933, assembly GCF_049545585.1. Lineage (NCBI taxonomy): Bacteria > Pseudomonadati > Pseudomonadota > Gammaproteobacteria > Enterobacterales > Morganellaceae > Providencia > Providencia sp. NPDC089933. The sequence continues at coordinate 1,899 of NZ_JBMWDT010000011.1, read as the reverse complement.
TCACGTAAGAAATTAACTGCGGGTAACTCGTCTGGTAAACGAATTGGCATCATTCATCCCCTTTTATATACTTTTATACGTTTAGACTTCTAGAATGCTAAATAATCTAACCAATGTTACTTACCTTGTCGAGCTTTTCAAGACTAATTGAAATAATTTCACGTAGATTCATTTGTCATGGCATTAACTTGAGTATACCTATCTTATAATGTATTGATTTTATATATTTTTTAATCAATAGTGATATTTTATAGATAGATATTCTACTTAGACGTTTTAAGCATTAGGTAAAACTAGGGCAGTATTCATCGCTGCTGAGCAGTGACTGTATTATTTAGTTATACATCGCAAAATTATTTCAAAATACTGTACCAAAAATTATTTAATAAACGTCTTTATGTCATTATCAAATGGCAGCTTTAGCTATTACTAAAATAATATGTAGTCGTTAATTTAAGCTCTAAAATGCCCTATATCCCAAAACTTGTGAGTTGTTACTTACTACTTTAGATCTGACACGCCTATTCAACACACCAATATCATTACACTTTCCACGTAAACTAATACCTAACTTCCTCATGCCTTGTGCGATACTTCCCCGACAGCCAAGCTCACGCTAGCTTCACTCTGCATTTGCTCCCCCAACTCAGTGAGTTGTTATTTACTGCTTTAAATTCCACACACTTATTCACCATACCAATATCATTACACTTTCCGCATGAACTAGAGCCAAACATCTCTACCCCCTGCTTAGCCTTTCCCTAGCTGATTAATTTATTCTTATTTTTTCAGTGGATTAAACCAACCTCGATAAGTGAGTTGTTACTTACTACTTTAAATACGACACACCTATTCACCACACCAATATCATTACACTTTCCGCATAAACTAGTGCCAAACATCTCTACTCCCAGCTTAGCTCCTCCCGTAGGTAATTGATTTAATTTTATTTTTCAGCATATTAAACTCACCCCGATAAGTGAGTTGTTACTTACTACTTTAAATCCGACATGCCCATTCAACACATCCATATCACAGTGCATTCAGAGTGAACAGATGCCCAACTTCTTCATGCCTTGCTCAGTCCTTACTCTACAGCCAAGCTCACGCTAGCTTCACTCTGTATTTGCTCCCCCCAACTCAGTGAGTTGTTACTTACCACTTCAAATACGACACACCTATTCACCATACCAATATCATTACACTTTTCGGATGAGCTGATGCTAAACCTCTCTACTCCTAGCTTTAGTCTCTCCCCTAGCTGATTGATTTATTTTTATTTCTCAATGTGTTAAACCAACCTCGATAGGTGAGCTGTTACTTACTACTTTAAATTCCACACACTTATTCAACATAACAATGTTATTGCACCGTTGAGGGAGGATTAACACCGCCTCAAATCACGGCCAGACGAAAACTTGAGGAATAAAAAATCAGGATGATGGGTTACAAAACAGAGTCCGCTCAGTTCATAAGGAATAAAGGAATAAAGGAATAAAGGAATAAAGGAATAAACAAGTTAAAACGAGATGGGCAGGAAAAGAATATCTCTGTACTAATGAGGGGTTAACCTAGTCCTCTGCTAATCAGACTGTTAATTTAGAAGCTAGACATAAGCAGTTAGAAGTTAGCCTACAGGATAATAAAATATGCAGTGGTCTCAATGCCTCATTACCCTAGGCAGAGCCCTCACAATCAGAGTCGCCCTGAGACTGAACACCTCACTCTTCGCTCCACACTGCCACGCCTCATCACCTAACCCCAAACGCAAAAAAGCCACCCAATGGGTGGCTTTCTCACTAATTTAATGTCTGGCAGTTCCCTACTCTCACATGGGGAGACCCCACACTACCATCGGCGCTACGGCGTTTCACTGCTGAGTTCGGCATGGGGTCAGGT
>NZ_JBMWDT010000010.1:150558-203904 GCF_049545585.1 Providencia sp. NPDC089933 | reverse complement strand
AAAAGAATAAGTGGAGCGGTAGTTCAGTTGGTTAGAATACCTGCCTGTCACGCAGGGGGTCGCGGGTTCGAGTCCCGTCCGTTCCGCCACTTAATTTAGGGGCGTAGTTCAATTGGTAGAGCACCGGTCTCCAAAACCGGGTGTTGGGAGTTCGAGCCTCTCCGCCCCTGCCAGTTACCAATTAAGTAATAATAAAAGAAGTATCTATTGATAACCCGATTACCTTAATCGGGTTTTTCTTTATATACCATCCGGTTGCCACGTAATAACTCCTTTCCATTTATATTAATAATCCCCTTACTAATCCATGAATAGCTCAATACTTCTGACTATTTATTTAATTTTTATTATTTAATTTTTAAACGCAAAAATTATCTACTTACCTATATCATTGTTTAATAATTGTGCTCTTTTGCTGTTTTAGTTAGCTAATCTATTAGTGGCTTAACTAATTATTTACTCTGAAATTTTTATACTGTGCTCACAGATAAAGGTTAAAGTTTCAGTTGAATAAAATCATAGTTATAAGAAGGATAAGTTAGCTAAAGTAGAGGGATGCATGAGTTTTTTTGTTGTTTTAAGATAACTAGTAATCAATAGACTAAAAAACGTTATAAACCATATGCTAATGGACGGTTACATTGCTTTTGGCTTCTGCCATTAATGACCAAGCACTATTATTCTTAACTTTCATTAATGAGCTTTGACATAAATTTGTATTATTCACTAGAAGTGATTAAAGCAACGTTTATTCATATTAACCCTTTAGTTGATACCCGCTAGGCGTTATTAGTAAATACGGGCAGCTCAGCAATAGTATAGAGACGAGTAAAGCTTACTCGTCTTTTGGGTTTTCTTCGGTCAATAGAGCGTTTTTTATTGGTGTTTTAATCAACTGATTAATAAGCGCTTGCTGATCATTTTTTTGTAACCAGACAGCATAGAGAGGTTTACTTATTGAAGTTTCTGAGAGAGTTTTTAAGCCTGGGTATTGATATACCCAATGTGCAGGTAAAAATGCAGCTGAAAGCGATACAGGAAGTAATTGACGGGTAATATGAGCAGAGGTGGTTATCATTACTGGCGTATCATCTTGCGTTAATATGGATTCACTTTTAGGCTGAAAATCGGCCCCCCACTCAAGCTTGATATAATTATATTTTGTTAATGCAACATTTTTTTGTGAAGCCATCAGTTGTAAGTCAATAGTACCAATAATGGTACTTTCGAACTCATCCATTTTGGGCGGTTCAGTTGCAATTAATAAATCTAATTCTCTTGAATGAAGCTGTTTGACTAATGATTGACGTGTAGAAACCCTTGCTTCAAGCCGTAACTCATCGTGTTGACTATAAAGAGCTTCTATCCAGTCTACTAAATAGCCTTCCCAAAGAGATGCTGTTGCACCAATTGAAAGCTCTGTATGTTGTGATGCATGGGATATTTCTTTTTTGGCTTGTAACCATGTATTCATCAATGATTCAGCATATGGAACGAGTCTTTCACCTGCTGCGGTTAAGCGGATATTATTTCTATGGCGGGTAAAGAGACTTGTTCCGAGTTGAGTTTCTAATTGTCGAATACGAAAGCTGACTGCTGATTGTGTCAAATAGAGTGATTCTGCGGCTCTACCGAAGTGCCTAGTTTTACTAACTTCTAAAAAAGTTCTCAATAACTCGCTGTCCACACTCATCTCCAATTTTTTTTGTCGTGATGATTTAAATGTTTTGTTTTACAGATTGCTTATGCTGTCTAATACTCCGCGCCATATAGAGTTTGACTGTAATAAGTTAGGAGTGTGTCAGATGGCAGATAGCTTCATCACGACTAATCGTTTTTTTGATAACAAAAATTACCCACGTGGCTTTTCTCGTCATGGTGATTTCACCATCAAGGAAGCCCAGTTACTAGAACGCCTAGGCCAAGCTTTTAATGAGCTAGATACTGGTAAACGTGCGGCACAGACAGAAGAAGAAAAACTTTTCGTTGCTGTATGTCGCGGCGAGCGTGAACCAGCTACCCCTGAAGAAAAAGTTTGGGCAAAATATTCTAGTCGTATTAACCGTCCAAAACGTTTCCATACTTTATCAGGCGGCAAACCTCAGATAGACCCATCGGAAGACTACACCGATACAGATGATTAATATTGTCATCGTATGTTAAGAGGGACTTCGGTCCCTTTATTTTTATCCGATAATTAATATTCTCTTCTCTACCCCGCTCAGCTTACTTGTTTTTGCAAATGAAGCAATAACTTATCCATTGTCCTGTACCCAAGGGCTTCTAATAAATGTGCCCGTTCTATATGCTCAGATGCATTAAGATCGGCAATGGTCCTAGAAACCCTTAATACCCTGTGCCAAGCCCGAATAGAAAGCCCTAACTTATTTAACGCATGCTCTAAGAATAACGCATCTTTAGCCTTTAGCGGGCAAAATTGTGTGGTTTCTCTCGACGTGAGTAAATTATTTATTTTTCCTGCACGCTCAAGTTGCCTATTTCTAGCCGTGATCACTCTTTGCCTGACTTGTTCACTAGTTTCACCTTGATAATTTTGATTGCTTAATGAGCCGATAGGTAATAATGGTATTTCAATCGAAATATCAAATCTATCTAGAAAAGGGCCTGATATATGCGAAAGATAGCGCAATATGCGGGCGGGAGATGAGCGGCTCATTTCACCTTGGTAGTGACCTGTTGGACTTGGATTAAGTGCAGCAATGAGTTGAAAGTTTGCAGGGTAGCAAACTTTTGCTTTTGCACGAGAAATACTCACTCTTTTTGACTCAAGAGGTTCTCTTAATGAATCAAGGACAGAACGACTGAATTCAGGTAATTCATCTAAAAATAAAATGCCATTATGAGCAAGAGAGATTTCGCCAGGTTTTGGAAGAGAACCCCCGCCGATTAATGCAGCTATTGATGTGCTGTGATGAGGCGTTCTGAAAGGCCTTATAGGCCAATTCACTTTATCACGAGTGGTTTCAGTCAGGCTATATAATGAAGCGACCTCTAGTGCCTCCTGAGGCGTTAATGGAGGCAATAAAGTCATTAACCTGCTGGCTAGCATTGTTTTTCCTGTACCAGGGGGGCCTAGTAGAAGTAAATTATGACCACCTGTGGCGCAAATTTCTAATGCACGTTTTCCTTGTTCTTGCCCAATAATATCATTGATATCACCTTCATATCGAGCCGATGAGGGGGCTTCGTGGATTTGTTGGTTACTGGCTAAGACCTGTTTACCATGTAAGAAGTGGCAAAGTTCTAACAAAGATGTTGCAAAATGGACGCTATTGTCAGCGAGTAAGCTTAATTGGTGCTGATTTTCAATTGAAAGTATTAATACTCGACGTTGTTCTAATGCTGATTGTGCTGCAGGAATGGCACTGTTGACGTAACGTATCAGACCAGATAATGCCAGTTCACCTAAAAACTCATGTTGATTTAATGTTTCATTAGGAATTTGTCCAGATGATGCAAGAATAGCAATTGCAATTGCAAGGTCGTAGCGCCCACTTTCTTTTGGTAAATCTGCAGGCGCTAAATTTACGGTCATTTTTTTAGCGGGATATTCAAACCCACTATTTAGTAAAGCACTTCTTACCCGATCCCTAGCTTCTTTGACGGCGGTTTCAGGGAGACCAACAAGTGTTAGGCCAGGAAGCCCATTACTAATATGAGCTTCAACAGTGACAAGTGGAGCTTCCATGCCAATCGATGCTCTAGTATAAACAATCGCCAATGTCATAAGCCCTCCAATATTATTTGAGTTAACAGAGTAATATTCTGTTGAGAATAAATTGATTTGTAGAGCTGTTTTGTTGTATTTGCGAAGCGGTTCGATAATTTAATTACTTAGTTTCATAGCTGTTTCAGTTTTTTAGAAAACGGCTCGAAATGTTGGTATAACAAAGGTTGCCGTTATTTAATAAAGAATTAAGAATGGAGATACCTTGGATAGGCATCAATAAAACTAATCAATGGGTAGGTGTATTTTTACCTGCTTTTATTTGTGGAGTCTGGATGATGTAGCTGATTGTGCTATCAATTACATTTAATATTACTGTGAAATTACCTTTTTAATGGTTTTTTATTCTTATTTTTATTTAACATTATGATTTTAAAGTAGTTAAATATTTTGAAAATAAATAAATTAAATAAAAGTTGTCAAAGTGATTTTAAAATGATACCTCTTTAATAAAGATAATTAAGAATGTTGAAAAATTAAAACTCATGAACGCATTTATCCAAGCAGTTAGCCTAATTATTATTCGTGTGGTGGTGATTATTATCCCACCGTGCGGGGCTGCACTTGGACGACGAAGGCTAAAATAACAGCCAGATCTCACGAGAACCCCGCACCGAAAGGCGCGGGGTTTTTTTTGACACTAAAGTTTGTTAAAGCAAATAAAATAGATAAAACATAATAAATACAAATAGATAAAAAGTGGACGGACAGGAGATAAAGCATGAACGGAGCACAATGGTTAGTTCAAGCATTGCGAGCACAAGGTGTTGATACGGTATTTGGCTATCCTGGTGGTGCAATTATGCCAGTTTATGATGCGTTATATGACGGTGGTGTGGAACATCTGCTGTGTAGGCATGAACAAGGCGCAGTGATAGCAGCAATAGGTTATGCGCGCTCAACAGGTAAAACTGGTGTGTGTATCGCGACATCAGGGCCTGGGGCAACAAATGTTATTACAGGATTGGCGGATGCTTTGTTAGACTCGGTTCCGGTTGTTGCTATCACTGGTCAAGTTGCCTCTGAGTTTATCGGAACAGATGCTTTTCAGGAAATTGATGTCTTAGGGTTATCTTTGGCCTGTACTAAACATAGCTTTTTAGTTGAAGCGATAGAAGATTTACCTCGCATCCTTGCTGAAGCTTTCGCAATCGCAAATAGTGGACGTCCTGGACCTGTACTGATTGATATTCCGAAAGATATTCAACTACAACATGCTGAACTATCTCCATTCCTAATGCCTGTTGAACAAGAGACGACCTCTCCATTATCTGAAATCCAGCAAGCAAGAGCATTATTACAACAATCCGAAAAACCGATATTGTACATTGGTGGCGGTGTTGGGATGTCTGGAGCTGTTAGTGAATTACGAAAATTTATTGAATTTACAGGTATTCCCTCTGTTGCAACATTGAAGGGCTTAGGTGCTGCACACCCATCTGATGAAAATTATTTGGGGATGTTGGGTATGCATGGCACTAAAGCAGCAAATATTTCCGTACAACGCTGTGATTTACTGATAGCTGTTGGTGCTCGCTTTGATGACCGAGTCACAGGTAAATTAAATACTTTTGCTCCGAATGCTAAAGTCATTCACCTTGACATCGACCACGTTGAGCTGGATAAGCTAAGGCAAACTCACGTTGCATTACATGGTGATGCGAAGGCTTTATTACCTGAACTGGCACTTAAAAAATCAATCGCTCCTTGGCAGCAGGAAGTTCAGCAACTGAAGAAAGAATTTGGTTGGCGTTATGATCACCCTGGAGAGCTCATCTATGCGCCACTCTTATTGAAACAACTATCAGATAAAATGAAGCCAAATACGGTGATTACGACGGATGTCGGACAACACCAAATGTGGTCTGCACAACATATCACCGTCGATGGCCCAGAGAATTTTTTAACATCAAGTGGCTTAGGCACGATGGGGTTTGGTATCCCAGCGGCAATTGGAGCCCAAGTTGCAAGACCTGAAGATGTTGTTGTCTGTGTATCTGGTGATGGTTCTTTTATGATGAATGTCCAAGAACTTGGAACCATTAAACGTAAACAGCTTCCCGTAAAAATTCTGTTAATTGATAACCAACGCTTAGGCATGGTTCGCCAATGGCAAGAACTGTTTTTTGAGCAGCGTTATAGTGAAACTATTTTGACAGATAACCCAGATTTTATCGCATTAGCTAGCGCATTTGGCATTAAAGGCCGACGTATTACTGACAAATCTGAAGTGAATGCTGCCCTTGATGAGCTGTTAAATAGTGAGGGCGCTTATTTATTACAAGTGTCCATTAATGAATTAGAAAATGTCTGGCCATTGGTTCCACCTGGGGCTAGTAATGAAAAAATGATGGAGAAACCATTATGATACAACATCAACTCTCAATATCGGCCCGTTTCCGTCCTGAGGTTTTAGAGCGTATATTAAGGGTCACCCGCCATCGCGGATTTCGTATTAGTGCCATGAATATGGGCCAGTCAATAGATGGCGATAATGTTAACATTAAACTGACCGTAAGTAGTCCGAGGCCGTTAACGCAACTTTGTGCTCAGTTAACTAAGCTCTCAGATATTACGGAAGTTGAAGTACTACAACAAGAATCACGACTATTAAGCACACAAAGTGCAATGTAAGGAATATACAAATGACTAAGAAAGCTGACTTTATTTGGTTTAACGGTGAAATGACGCCATGGGCTGATGCAAAGGTTCATGTAATGTCTCATGCTCTGCACTATGGTACATCTGTGTTTGAAGGCGTCCGTTGCTATGATTCACATAAAGGTCCTGTGGTCTTTCGCCATCGTGAACACATGCAACGTTTGCATGATTCAGCAAAAATTTACCGTATGCCTGTCAGCTATAGCGTTGAAGAATTAATGGAAGCATGTCGTGAGACGCTGCGTAAAAATAACTTAGTCAGTGCGTATATTCGTCCATTAGTATTTATTGGTGATGTCGGCATGGGTGTAAACCCACCAGAAGGCTACAACACCGATGTTATTTTAGCTGCTTTCCCATGGGGTGCCTATTTAGGTGAAGAAGCACTTGATCAAGGTATTGATGCAATGGTGTCTTCTTGGAATCGTGTCGCACCAAATACTATTCCTACAGGTGCAAAAGCGGGTGGTAACTATTTATCATCTTTGTTGGTTGGCAGCGAAGCACGTCGCCATGGCTATCAAGAAGGTATCGCACTAGATGTTCATGGCTATCTGTCAGAAGGTGCGGGTGAAAATATTTTTGAAGTGAAAGACGGTATCTTGTACACCCCACCATTTACCTCTTCAGCTTTACCGGGGATTACGCGTGATGCAATCCTAACACTAGCAAAAGATATGGGCATTGAAGTACGTGAACAGACACTGTCTCGCGAATCACTGTATTTAGCAGATGAAGTCTTTATGACAGGAACCGCAGCAGAAATCACCCCTGTTCGTAGTGTTGATGGCATTCAAGTAGGAATTGGCCGCTGTGGCCCTGTGACGAAAAAAATTCAGCAAGCATTCTTTGGCCTGTTCACTGGAGCAACTGAAGACAAATGGGGCTGGTTAGATCAAGTAAACCCTTAATAACTAAATTGAAATAGATGTTACAGGCGGACGTTCCCCGCCTGTTTTAAACACGGGAGTTAAAGATATGCCTAAGTACCGTTCAGCAACAACAACTCATGGTCGTAATATGGCTGGCGCTCGTGCATTATGGCGCGCGACAGGTATGACCGATGCTGATTTTGGAAAACCCATTATTGCAGTTGTTAACTCATTCACACAGTTTGTTCCTGGCCATGTGCATTTACGTGACTTAGGCAAACTAGTTGCAGAGCAAATCGAAAATGCGGGTGGCGTTGCGAAAGAGTTTAATACGATTGCCGTTGATGATGGGATTGCCATGGGGCATGGCGGAATGTTGTATTCCTTACCTTCCCGTGAATTAATTGCTGATTCAGTTGAATATATGGTGAATGCACACTGTGCGGACGCGATGGTGTGTATTTCAAACTGCGACAAAATTACTCCGGGTATGTTGATGGCGGCATTACGTCTAAATATTCCTGTTATTTTCGTTTCAGGTGGGCCGATGGAAGCTGGAAAAACCAAGCTTTCAGACCAAATTATCAAGCTCGATCTAGTCGATGCAATGATCCAAGGTGCTAACCCAAATGTTAGCGATGCAGATAGTGAACAAATCGAACGCTCTGCTTGCCCAACCTGTGGTTCATGTTCAGGAATGTTTACAGCAAACTCAATGAACTGTTTAACGGAAGCGCTGGGGCTTTCTCAGCCGGGTAATGGTTCATTATTAGCGACACATGCAGACCGCGAAACACTCTTTATTAATGCGGGTAAGCGTATTGTCGAATTAACTAAACGTTACTACGAACAAGACGATGAAAGTGCGTTACCACGCAATATCGCTAATAAATCTGCATTTGAAAACGCGATGACTCTTGATATTGCTATGGGAGGGTCAACGAATACGGTACTTCATTTGTTAGCAGCAGCACAGGAAGCCGATATTGACTTTACCATGGACGATATAGACCGATTATCACGTCAAGTTCCTCATTTGTGTAAGGTTGCACCAAGTACGCAAAAATATCATATGGAAGATGTTCACCGTGCTGGTGGTGTTATCGGTATTTTAGGTGAATTAAGCCGCGCAGGCTTGCTGCAAGAAAATGTAACGAATATTTTAGGGTTAACCTTCCAAGAGACATTGGCGCAGTATGATGTGATGTTAACCAAAGACGAAGGTGTGAAGTCGATGTTTTCCGCGGGCCCTGCCGGTATCCGCACGACAAAAGCGTTTTCACAGAACTGCCGCTGGCCGTCATTGGATACTGATCGTGAAAATGGGTGTATCCGTAGCATTGAACACGCCTATAGCTTAGATGGTGGCTTAGCCGTCTTGTCCGGCAATATTGCCGAAGATGGTTGTATTGTGAAAACAGCAGGGGTTGATGAAGGCAGCTTAACATTCCGTGGCCCAGCCAAAGTATTTGAAAGCCAAGATGACGCAGTAGAAGCCATTCTGGGTGGTAAAGTCGTTGAAGGGGATGTGGTTGTTATTCGTTATGAAGGGCCTAAAGGTGGTCCGGGTATGCAAGAAATGCTTTATCCAACCTCTTACTTAAAATCAATGGGATTAGGCAAAAGCTGTGCATTAATCACGGATGGCCGTTTTTCGGGGGGGAGCTCCGGTCTCTCTATCGGTCATATTTCACCAGAAGCGGCAAGCGGCGGGCTATTAGCATTAGTTCATGATGGCGATATTATTGATATTGATATTCCAAACCGGACAATGGTGCTTGATGTTAACGAAAGTGAATTGAACCAACGTCGTGAGGCTGAATTAGCTCGTGGTGATAAGGCCTTTACTCCACGTGGTCGTCAGCGTGAAGTTTCTTTTGCGTTACGTGCTTATGCTTCCCTCGCTACCAGTGCTGATAAAGGTGCGGTGCGTGATAAGTCGAAGTTGGGAGGCTAATTGTGGCTGCAGCAAAACCCTTACCCGCAACTCCAACTGGAGCGGATTACTTAAAAGCGGCGCTAAGTGCGCCGGTTTATGAAGCTGCGCAAGTTACGCCTCTTCAGCAAATGGATAAAATATCTTCGCGTTTAGGTAATACAATTTTAGTGAAACGTGAAGATAGACAACCCGTGCATAGCTTTAAGCTACGTGGTGCGTATGCCATGATCGCTAGCCTAACAGAAGAACAAAAAGCTAAAGGGGTAGTGACTGCTTCAGCAGGAAACCACGCCCAAGGTGTTGCATTATCAGCAAACCGTGTTGGTGTAAAAGCAAAAATTGTTATGCCTGTGGCAACGGCAGATATCAAAGTTGATGCAGTGCGCAGTTTTGGCGGTGAGGCTATTTTGCACGGTGCTAATTTTGATGAAGCCAAAGCTAAAGCTATTGCGATGGCGCAAGAAGAGGGTTATACCTTCGTCCCACCTTTTGACCACCCTTCTGTGATTGCAGGCCAAGCGACCATTGCTCTGGAATTATTACAACAAGACGCGCACTTAGATCGTATTTTTATTCCTGTCGGTGGTGGTGGTTTGATTGCTGGTGTTGCTGTTTTAATCAAACAGTTGATGCCAGAAATTAAAATTATTGGTGTTGAATCGGAAGATGCTGCTTGCTTAAAAGCGGCATTGGAAGCTGGTCATCCTGTTGATTTACCTCGCGTTGGGTTATTCGCTGAGGGAGTTGCAGTAAAGCGTATTGGTGATGAAACTTTTAGGCTGTGCCAACAATATGTTGATGACGTCATAACTGTTGATAGTGATTCTATTTGCGCAGCCCTTAAAGATATTTTCGAAGATGTCCGCGCAATCGCAGAGCCTTCAGGCGCATTGGCTTTAGCTGGGTTGAAAAAGTATGTTCAGCAGCACAATATCAAAGGTGAGCGATTAGCGCATATTCTTTCTGGCGCGAATATGAATTTCCATGGCCTTCGTTATGTTTCTGAACGCTGCGAAATTGGTGAGCAACGCGAAGCCTTGTTAGCGGTGACTATCCCTGAGCAAAAAGGCAGTTTTTTACGTTTTTGTCAGTTACTCGGCCATCGGTCAATTACTGAGTTTAATTATCGCTATACGGATGCCGACCCAGAACGTGCTTGTATCTTCGTTGGGGTGCGTTTAAGCGGCCGTGAAGGGGAACGTGGTGAGATTATCCAAGAACTCAGAAATAATGGTTATGAAGTCGATGACTTATCTGATGATGAAATGGCAAAACTACACGTACGCTACATGATTGGTGGTCGTCCTTCTAAGCCACTAGATGAACGCTTATACAGTTTTGAGTTCCCTGAGTCTCCGGGGGCATTATTGAAGTTCTTAGAAACACTCGGAACATATTGGAACATAACGCTATTTCATTATCGTAGCCATGGTACGGACTACGGGCGTGTACTTGCCGCATTCGAACTTTCTGGGCCAGAAGTGCGCTTTGACCGGCACCTTGATGCGCTAGGTTATGAATATCATGATGAAACTGGAAATCCGTCTTTCCGCTTTTTCCTAGCGCCACAAGATAACCAAAAAGTTTTAGATTGATTGGTCTGGGAGCAGTTCCCAAAAGGCTTTAATCAATGGCTCGCTAAGGCGTTTGCTTAATAAACAGACGCCGAGCTCGAATGGTTCGACCATCGAGATATTATCGAGCTGTGAAATACGGCTACGGACTGGTTCAGGGCTGTTGTCGACAACCACACTGGGGATTAGGGCGATACCACAACCGAGAGCCACCATTGACACTATTGCTTCATGGCCAGAGACAGTTGCATAAATAACTGGGTTGTTTATGTTGTGGCGACGAAACCAGAGTTCAATACGTTTACGAGATGGCCCATGCTCGGGCAAGATAAACGGTACTGTTGACCAATCAGGTTCGGCTTCGGTTACCATCGTTCGTACGGCACATGGCAGTGATGGCGCAATCAATACCAGTGGGATTTCACCAATTTTAGTGAATCGGACGTTGTCAGGTAAGCGCTCTGGTTTCCCTGCAATACCAAGGTCGGCTTCATTTGTTTCGACCTTTTCGACTGCATCAGCGGCATCACCTGTTGTGAGTTTTATTTCCACTAGAGGGTGCAATGCTCGGAATTTATCGAGCACTTGAGGTAAGTGGCTATAAGCCGCGGTAACAGAACAAAATAGACGTAGTTCTCCACTCAGCGAGGGGCTTTGTTGGTTAAGGGCATGTCGAAGTTGTTGGTATTGCAATAATGTTTGTTGAGCAAACTGTTTCAGGTGCTCACCAGCCTGAGTTAGCTTTACGGAACGGTTATCCCTTACAAACAATGGATGGCCAAGCTGCTCTTCTAGGCGCTGTATTTGCCTAGAGAGAGTTGATGGGCTGACATGCATCGCTTTAGAGGTGCGCCCGAAATGTAAGCTCTCCGCCAAATGTAAAAATAGCTTTAAATCACGGATATCCATTTTGCCCTCGATGAAGTAATTAATGGTGTTGCAAATATCGCAACATTGTATTGTTAATATATCAATTTAAGCAATGCAAAACATCGCATATAGTAAATCCATAACCGCTCAAAATGAGCGACAGGCAAATAACTGCCTGACATAACGAACACAACAGAACAATGGAGTATGACAATGGCGAATTATTTTAATACATTGAATTTGCGTGAGCAGTTGGCTCAATTAGGCAAGTGTCGCTTTATGAAGCGCGAAGAATTTGCAGACGAAGCAGGTTATCTGAAAGGTAAAAAAATCGTCATCGTCGGTTGTGGTGCTCAAGGTCTGAACCAAGGCCTGAATATGCGTGATTCTGGTTTAGATATTGCTTATGCATTGCGCGCTGAAGCGATCAGTGAAAAGCGTGCTTCATGGCGTAAAGCAACGGAAAACGGCTTTAAAGTTGGGACTTATGAAGAACTTATCCCAACAGCAGATTTAGTTATTAACTTAACGCCAGACAAACAGCACTCTACTGTTGTTCGTGCTGTTCAGCCTATGATGAAACAAGGTGCGGCTCTGGGCTACTCTCACGGCTTTAACATTGTTGAAGTTGGTGAAGAGATCCGTAAAGATATTACTGTTGTGATGGTTGCTCCAAAATGCCCAGGTACAGAAGTTCGCGAAGAATACAAGCGTGGTTTCGGTGTTCCGACATTGATCGCTGTTCACCCAGAGAATGACCCTAAAGGTGAAGGTATGGCCATTGCTAAAGCATGGGCGGCAGCAACAGGTGGTCATCGTGCAGGGGTACTGGAATCTTCATTTGTTGCCGAAGTTAAATCTGACCTGATGGGCGAACAAACTATCCTGTGTGGTATGTTGCAAGCCGGTGCGTTATTAAGTTATGACAAAATGGTTGCAGATGGCGTAGAGCCGGGTTATGCAGGTAAATTGATTCAATTTGGTTGGGAAACTATCACTGAAGCGCTGAAGCAAGGTGGTATCACGTTGATGATGGACCGTTTATCGAATCCAGCAAAAGTACGTGCGTATGCATTATCTGAGCAATTGAAAACCATTATGGCGCCATTGTTCCAAAAGCATATGGATGACATTATTTCAGGTAAATTCTCATCAGATATGATGGCAGACTGGGCAAATGATGATAAAAACTTGCTGACATGGCGTGAAGAGACCGGCAAAACACCATTTGAAAACTACCCTGAGTATGAAGGTAAAATTGCTGAGCAAGAATATTTTGACCATGGAGTTCTGTTAGTCGCGATGGTTAAAGCAGGCGTTGAGTTAGCATTTGATACGATGTTAGAAGCAGGTATCTATGAAGAATCAGCCTATTATGAGTCGCTGCATGAGTTGCCGTTGATTGCCAATACTATCGCACGTAAGCGTCTGTATGAAATGAACGTTGTTATTTCAGATACTGCAGAGTACGGTAACTATTTATTCTCATTTGCGGTTGTTCCAATGCTAAAAGATTTTATGACTAAATTGCAAGCAGGGGATTTAGCAAAACCAGTTGCTGATAATGGAACTGATAACGCGCAGTTACGTGATATCAATGAAGCAATCCGTAATCATCCTATTGAGAAAATCGGTAAGACATTACGTGGTTATATGACGGATATGAAGAAGATTGCGGTCGGCTAACTCATTTTTCGTCACTCTTCGCGTGATAGGCGCGTTGGCAGCACTCGGTTACCCAAGTCACATACTTAATATATGCTCCTTGGGCTAACCTCCTTTGCCGCCTTCCTCTAACACGAATAGTTTAGAAAAATGCATTATTGATATAACCACATTGTTCTAGTGAATAGTGTGGTTTTTTTGTTTTTTATAAATAGACGGGATCGTTGCTCAAGAGTTGGTTGGGTTTCTGCTACAATCTGTAGCGAGTTCCATTTTGAATAACTAGGTGATGTAGAAAAACCATGCGATTAAACCCAGGCCAGCAACAGGCAGTTGAATTTGTCGATGGTCCTTGCCTTGTATTGGCAGGGGCAGGATCAGGCAAAACACGTGTTATTACGAATAAAATTGCGCATTTAATTCGCCAGTGTGGCTATCAACCTCGGCAAATTGCAGCGGTGACTTTTACCAATAAAGCGGCTCGCGAAATGAAAGAGCGTGTTGCTCAAACATTAGGGAAAAAAGAAGCCCGTGGTTTGATCATTTCTACCTTTCATACATTAGGACTAGAAATTATTAAACGTGAATATAAGGCATTGGGTATTAAAGCCAATTTTTCATTGTTTGATGACCAAGACCAGCTAGCACTACTTAAAGAGCTGACTTTTGATTTGCTTGAAGAAGATAAGGATCTTTTACAACAGCTGATCTCTTCGATCTCTAATTGGAAAAATGATCTTCTTTCACCAGAAAAGGTGGTGGGGCAGGCTCGTAGTGAGAAAGAGCATCATTTTGCCGAGTGTTATCGCCGCTATGAGTTACATTTAAAAAGCTGTAATGTGCTGGATTTTGATGACCTTATCAGCAAACCCACTTTGTTGTTATATCATAATGAAGAAGTGCGTGAACGCTGGCAGCAAAAAATCCGTTACTTGCTGGTGGATGAGTATCAAGATACCAATACGAGTCAATATCAACTTGTTAAATTACTCGTAGGAAAGCGAGCAAGGTTTACCGTTGTGGGGGATGATGACCAATCAATCTACTCATGGCGTGGTGCTCGCCCACAAAACCTTGTTTTACTTAGCCAAGATTTCCCTAAGTTGAATGTCATTAAACTTGAGCAAAATTACCGTTCTTCTGAGCGAATTTTGAAAGCTGCGAATATTTTAATTGCGAATAACCCCCATGTGTTTGAGAAAAAGTTATTCTCTGAATTAGGATATGGCGCACCATTAAAAGTCTTAACTGCCAATAATGAAGACCATGAAGCGGAAAAAGTTATTGGGGAACTGATTGCTCATCATTTTATCAATAAAACAGAATATAAAGATTACGCTATTTTGTATCGTGGTAATCACCAATCACGTATTTTCGAAAAAATGTTGATGCAAAACCGCATCCCATATCGTATTTCCGGCGGGACATCATTCTTTTCACGCCCTGAAATCAAAGACTTATTAGCTTATTTGCGAGTACTAACTAACCCTGAGGATGATAGTGCATTTTTACGTATAGTGAATACACCGCGTCGGGAGATTGGCCCCAAGACAATTCAAAAACTAGGTGAATGGGCGAACCAACGAGGTAAAAGCTTATATCAAGCTAGCTTTGATTTGGGGCTAGAGCAAACACTAAAAGGTAAAGGCTTAGAAGCATTACAACGATTTACACATTGGATGGATGGAATTGTACAAACTTCGCAAAGAGAGCCTTTGATTGCTGTACGTGATTTATTGCGAGAAATGGATTACGAAAGCTGGTTATATGAAACATCCACGAGTACTAAAGCGGCTGAAATGCGAATGAAAAACGTCAACCAATTGTTCACATGGATGAGTGAAATGGTTGAAGGCGATGAACTTAATGACCCAATGACTTTGAGCCAAGTGGTAACACGTTTTACGCTACGTGACATGATGGAGCGTGGAGAAGACGATGAAGAATCCGATCAAGTTCAGCTTATGACATTGCATGCATCTAAAGGTCTTGAATTTCCATATGTTTTTCTTGTTGGTATGGAAGAGGGGTTACTGCCACATCAAAGTAGTATCGATGAAAATAATATTGATGAAGAGCGCCGTTTGGCTTATGTAGGGATCACTCGAGCACAAAAAGAGCTGTTTTTTTCTCATTGTCGTGAGCGTCGGCAATATGGCGAATTAATCCGCCCTGAACTGAGCCGATTTTTACTTGAGTTACCTCAGGATGATGTGTTGTGGGAGCAGGAACGCAAAGTGGTTAGTGCGCAGGAGCGTATGCAAAAAGGGCAATCGGCATTAGCAGATATTAAAGCGCGCTTAGGGTTAAATAAGAAAACAGAGAATAACAATTAATTAGGTTCCACACTAGGTTTCCCCTAGTGTGGAAAGAACTCTCAATTTGAACTATTACGTTCTTCTAGCTCTAATAGCCAATTTACATAACCTTGCCATTGGACTTCTTGCTGTAAATTTTCTGCGCGCAAAGGGTGCTCTGCTAACCAACGATAAGGCAGCATAATTGTTAACCCATTAGCATCCGTATTGAGTCTCAAAGCTGGTAATGTATCATCACGTCTACGGCTAGAAAAAATAATGGCTAGCCGCAGTAAACGGCATAAATAGTATGCCTGCTGTATGGGTAATGCATTTTGTTGGCTCAAAGATGCTAAGTCGACAGGGCCTTGTTGGTTTCTTAATAGTGCTGCGAGTAACCGTTTTTGCGCAGGGGTAAAACCGGGCAAATCAAGGTGTGTTATTAGATAGCTGGCGTGTTCAGGGCTTTTACGGAAATCAACGCTGAGGCCTATTTCGTGTAAAGCACAAGCACTTGATAATAAATCACGACAACGAGTATCTAACCCCCAATTTTTTGCCACTTGTAGGAAAAAGTACTCCGCAAGTTGACGAACTCGACTCGCTTGCTCAATGTCAACTTGGAAGCGGCGTTGAATATTACGAACAGTACGGGCTCGAATATCTTGCTCGATAGGTAATTGCAACATACCGTAGACGAGCCCTTCTCGAAGAGCGCCCCCAGCTAGTGTCATGTTATCAATCCCCAAAGCTTCGAAAATTGCGATTAGAATCGATAATCCACTTGGAAAAACAAGGGCTCGCTCAAAGGTTAAACCCTCAATTTCAAGTTCTTCAAGTTTTTGGCATTGAATTGCTTTACGCTTAAGCTGTTGTAACTTTGAGAGGGTGATTAATTCATCCATGCCTTGAGCAATCATAATTTCTTGAATTGCTTGGACTGTTCCTGATGCTCCAACACAAATTTTCCATCCATGGGTTTTTAAGGCGTCAGCAATTGGGGCGATGACTTCTTGTGCAGCGGTTTGGGCTGCAGAAAAATTTTCTTCTGTTAAACTTCGGTCGCTAAAATAGCGTTCAAGCCAAGTAACACAGCCCATTTCAAGGCTATAAAGTTGCTCCGCTTTAGCACCAGTCCCTGTGACTAGCTCAGTGCTGCCCCCGCCAATATCAACGACTAAACGTTGATCAGGGCCGCCTGTCGTATGTGCGACACCTTGGTAAATTAGGCGAGCTTCTTCTTCTCCTTGAATAACTTTAACGGGGTTTCCTAGGATATTACTGGCTTTCTCGATAAATAGGTCAGCATTTTTAGCTAAGCGTAATGTCGCTGTGGCGACGACTCGAATTTGCGTGTTCGGAATATCTTGTAGGTGTTCCGAAAATAGGCGCAGACACTGCCAGCCTCGTTCCATCGCTTGTTCAGAAAGAAGGTTGTTTTTATCTAACCCAGCCGCAAGCCGAACTTTGCGTTTAACCCTAGAAATAACCTGAATGCTGCCAGCAGTTTCGCGCACTACTAGCATATGAAAACTGTTTGAACCCAAATCGATGGCAGCATAAAGAGAAGAAGATTTCAGCATATCGTTTTTACTCAGCCTGGACGTTTATGGTTATTACGTGGGCCATTGTGGCGACGCGGCGAATTTGAATTGCGGCGAGGGCCCCCAGGGCGAGGACGATGACGGCGTTTTGGTGCCGGTAAATCATCCAATAGTGCTTCGCTATTATATTTACTCACAGGGATTGAGTGTTGAATATACTCTTCGATAGCCGGTAAGTTGAGTGCATATTCTTCACACGCGAGGCTGATTGAGCAACCACTTTCGCCAGCACGGCCAGTACGACCAATTCGGTGAACATAATCTTCACAATCGTCAGGTAAATCATAGTTAAAAACATGAGTTACAGATGGAATATGTAAACCCCGAGCAGCCACGTCAGTTGCGACGAGAATATCAAGGCTACCTTGTGTGAATTGCTCTAAAATACGTAGGCGTTTTTTCTGTGCGACATCCCCAGTAAGTAGCCCCACTCGGTGACCATCTGCAGCTAAATGAGCCCAAATATCATCACAACGATGCTTTGTATTAGCGAAAATGATACAACGTTCCGGCCATTCCTCTTCAAGTAAGGTTTGGAGTAAACGCATTTTTTCTTCATTAGAAGGGTAAAATAACTCTTCTTTGATACGATGACCTGTTTTTTGCAAAGGTTCTACCTCAACATATTCAGGGTTATTCATTTGTTCAAATGCTAATTCTTTGACGCGGTAAGATAGTGTTGCGGAGAACAGCAGGTTAAGCCTTTCTGTTGCAGCCGGAATACGGCGAAATAGCCAACGAATATCTTTAATAAACCCAAGGTCATACATGCGATCAGCTTCATCGAGAACAATGACTTGGATTGCGCTTAAATCGACGTAGTTTTGTTTGGCATAGTCGATAAGACGACCCGTTGTGCCAATTAAAATATCGACGCCATTTTGTAGAACTTTTAATTGTTCATCATAACCATCACCACCATAGGCTAGTCCCATTTTCAGGCCAGTATATTCAGCAAGCTCTTTAGCATCTGAGTATATCTGAACTGCCAGTTCACGAGTTGGTGCCATAATTAGCGCGCGAGGCTGGTTAGTTTTTTTCCCCTCAATAGCGGGATGAGTTAATAAATAATGAAATGTAGACGTTAAAAATGCTAACGTTTTACCTGTACCAGTTTGCGCTTGACCCGCTACGTCTTTGCCTTCGACAGTAAAAGGCAAAGTGGACGCCTGAATTGGCGTGCAATAATCGAAGCCTTTTTTATTAAGAGCTTCAATGACTTTAGGGTGCAATGCGAAGTCGGAAAACTTCTTTTCTGTCAAGTGTGCTTTACTCATAGTATGTTAGAATATCAGTTAACGGTTGGTTTACGAAAGTGTATCTTTTGAAATAAAGCATACTGCTGCCAATAATGTTACACTAAGTCTGCAAAAGATGAATTTTTGGAGTACAACATGAGCGATAAAATTATACATATAACTGATGCAAGTTTTGCAACTGAAGTTTTGAACGCAAGTTCACCTGTTCTCGTCGATTTCTGGGCAGCATGGTGTGGTCCTTGTAAAATGATCGCGCCTATTCTTGATGAAATTGCTGATGAATATACAGGCAAATTGACCATCGCAAAACTGAATATTGATGAAAACCCGGCTACCGCCCCAAAATATGGAATTCGTGGTATCCCGACACTTCTTTTATTCAAAAATGGTGAAGTTGCTGCAACCAAAGTGGGCGCATTATCAAAAACGCAACTGAAAGAATTTCTAGACGGAAATCTGTAAGTTATCGTTATATACAAGCCAAAACGTTTAGCGGTATATCTATTTTATCTAGAGAGCCGCTAGACGTCTTCACTTAAGCATGATAAGTTATCATTATTCCTCGTATAGCACCCATATGAATTACTTTGTATTCCATTGCTCTTATCTTATATATCTAGTTTGTTAGTTCTGTATTGTGATAATTGTTTCGTAATGATTGTTAATGATCAAAAACTGATGACACAATGATTTTAAATATGAGAATTTAGACGTTGAGTTCAAGCTACTGCTGCATTCAATATCATTTATTCCAATGTGTTTTTCATCTTAGTTAAAGATAGTGCATAAGCTACAGTAATCTAATGTTATTAGATCTTAGGGGATAGTAACAAACTGGGAAAAGTTAACGTTCAGTTCAAATGTGTTATTTAATGCGGTTCTGGCGTTAAATTTGCGATATTGGGATAGATGTTGTCCTAAATGTACAAAAAACTATTGCTAATGTTGTGTGTGTTTCTAATAATATACCGAACATCTTTCAGGTGAATCGTAGTCACATGTTAGAAAAATCATTAGTAATGACTAGCAAAAATTTTTATGCATTGTTGTGAGCGTATGATGAATCCGTTACCAACAGGGCTGTATAAAGTTAAACTGGCACTTAGTTATTAAGTTGCCGTCAATTTACGTTCATAGTTCGAGAATTACCCCGAGTTAAAGAACCCACCATTATGAATCTTACCGAATTAAAAAATACGCCAGTATCAGAATTGATTACGTTAGGCGAAAACATGGGGCTAGAGAACTTAGCCCGTATGAGAAAGCAGGATATTATTTTCTCTATTTTGAAGCAGCATGCAAAAAGTGGAGAAGATATTTTCGGCGACGGCGTACTGGAAATATTGCAGGATGGATTTGGTTTCCTCCGTTCAGCTGATAGTTCTTACCTCGCAGGTCCTGATGATATCTACGTTTCTCCTAGCCAAATCCGCCGTTTTAACCTACGTACAGGTGACACAATTTCAGGAAAAATTCGTCCTCCTAAAGAAGGTGAACGCTATTTTGCCCTCCTGAAAGTCAACGAAGTTAACTTCGACAAACCTGAAAATGCCCGCAGTAAAATCCTTTTTGAAAACTTAACACCATTACATGCCAATAGTCGTCTGCGTATGGAACGCGGTAACGGTTCTACGGAAGATTTAACTGCGCGTGTACTGGATTTAGCTGCACCAATCGGTCGTGGGCAACGTGGTTTGATCGTGGCTCCACCTAAAGCAGGTAAAACAATGTTACTGCAAAATATTGCAGCAAACATTGCACATAACCACCCTGATTGCGTTCTGATGGTACTGCTTATTGATGAGCGTCCAGAGGAAGTGACAGAGATGCAGCGTTTAGTTAAAGGTGAAGTTATTGCTTCGACTTTTGATGAGCCAGCTGCACGTCATGTTCAAGTTGCTGAAATGGTGATTGAAAAAGCTAAACGTCTGGTTGAACATAAAAAAGACGTTATTATCTTACTTGATTCCATTACGCGTCTTGCTCGTGCATATAACACCGTCGTTCCTTCATCCGGTAAAGTATTAACCGGTGGGGTTGATGCCAACGCATTACATCGCCCAAAACGCTTTTTTGGTGCTGCTCGTAACGTTGAGGAAGGTGGAAGCCTAACAATCATTGCGACTGCGTTAGTCGATACCGGCTCTAAAATGGATGAAGTTATCTATGAAGAGTTTAAAGGTACAGGTAACATGGAATTGCATCTTTCTCGTAAGATTGCAGAAAAACGTGTATTCCCTGCTATCGATTACAACCGCTCTGGTACCCGTAAAGAAGAGTTGCTGACGTCGCAAGATGAGCTACAAAAAATGTGGATCTTACGTAAGATTATTCATCCTATGGGTGAAATCGATGCGATGGAGTTCCTCATTAGTAAACTCGCAATGACTAAAACAAATGAAGAGTTTTTTGACTTCATGAAAAGAGCATAGCAGCTAAGATTTTCAAATCTTATAAATAGGTGCCATTATTGGCACCTATTTTTTTGCACCCATATCTTTGCTGAATACAAAAAATGAAGTTATAAAATAAGCTATAAATGATATTTATTGTTGTATGGTGTTAGTTTAGATAAATTAACCCTATGTTTTATTTCTTTATTTACACGCTGTATTAGTTAAACAAGTGTATATTCTCTACGCTACAATAATTAAAGACATACAAAACAATGGGTTTCTTTTAGTTCATTGAATTTAAAGAAATTAATTGGTTTTATATATTTTTGTGATTGAAATTAAATTTATTTAGGGCGTTTTATTATTTAATCTTTAAATGATTATTTAATGGTCAATTGATTAACTCTATTTTAGCGTATTGATTTTATGGCATGCATATTGCAGCTATAAAGTATAAACTTGGAAATGTTTCGTTATCGAATTAAAAACACACGTGTAGTGTGTATATTGATAATGTTATAGGAGTCTTTGTACGAATGAAGATTCGTCTTATAGCGGATTTTATTGCCAAGATGATAATGCATTGGCGCTTGCTTACTTATCGGCATTCACCAAAAAAAATTTAGTTTTGAAAGTTAAATATAAAGATTAAGAGAGTCGAACAGTGGACACCATACACTTTGTAACCAACCTCTTCTACGTTTTCTTGTTTTCGTTAGCCTTTATTTTTCTGGCCCGAGTTGTTGCGATAAAAATCGGGTTAGTTGATAAGCCTAACTTCAGGAAAAAGCACGTAGGATTAGTTCCTCTTGTTGGGGGAATTTCCGTTTTCTTTGGGATCTGTTTTGCGTTTTATATAACTGAAGAGTATATACCTCATAAATGGCTGTATATCAGTTGTGCAGGTTTATTGGTCTTTATCGGTGCGCTAGATGATAGGTTTGATATTAGTGTAAAATTAAGGGCAGGGATCCAAGCTATTGTTGCGGTTGTTATGATGACAGCAGCAGGGCTAAAACTTGAATCATTAGGCCATGCATTTGGGCCATGGGAACTCGTTCTTGGTCCATTTGGTTATATTGTCACTCTCTTTGCCGTATGGGCTGCAATCAATGCATTTAACATGGTTGATGGTATTGATGGGTTACTTGGGGGGTTATCTTCGGTTTCCTTTGGGGCACTCGGCTTTTTACTTTATCAAAATGGTAATTTTGCATTAGCCTTTTGGTGTTTTGCCTTTATTGCAGCTATCCTTCCTTATATTCTGTTAAATTTAGGCGTGTTAGGGCGTCGTTTTAAAGTATTTATGGGGGATGCAGGAAGTACTTTGATCGGTTTCACCATTATTTGGATCTTAGTCGCTTCAACTCAGGAAGAAGTTCACCCTATTAACCCAGTAACAGCTTTATGGATTATTGCGATCCCATTAATGGATATGGTTGCCATTATGTATCGCCGAATTCGTAAAGGTATGAGTCCATTCTCACCAGACCGCCAACATATTCATCATTTGATTATGCGTTCCGGTTTCACGCCAAAAGGTGCATTTGTATTGATTACTTTATCTGCAGCTATCTTGGCATGTATCGGAATTATTGGCGAAAGGTTAACATTTGTACCAGAGTGGGTAATGTTGGCATTATTTTTGCTTGTATTTATGATGTATGGTTATTGCATCAAACGAGCTTGGAAAGTCGCCCGTTTTATTAAACGAGTTAGACGTAGAGTCCGTCGAGGTGCAGTACGGTAACGACAAAACGAAAATAGAGGTTCTGTGCAGTGAATAACTCAGAAACACAACCGAGTCAGCATCAAACACCAATAGAGCCGGAATTGGATATCCGTGGTTTATGCCGCTCATTGTGGCAAGGCAAAATTTGGATCATTGCATTTGCAGTTATTTTTGCTGCAATTGCATTGGGAGCATCTTATTTTATGCAACCCAAGTGGAGCGCAACCGCAATCACGGATTTACCAACTGTAAATAATCTGGGAAGCTATTACTCTCAGCAGCAATTTCTGCGCAACCTCGATTCCCGTATAAATAATACCGGGCAAGAAGGGCAATTACCGACGATCGCAAAAGAAGCGTACCAAGAGTTTACAAAACAACTTGGTTCTTATGATACACGCCGTCAATTTTGGTTGAGTACTGATTACTATAAGCAACGCTTGGAAAATGACCCAAAAGCGGATGCTGCATTATTGGATGAACTCATCAATAATATTGAATTTACTCCCGCCGATGAAATCAAAAACCTAACAGATAGTATTAAGTTAGTGGCTGAAACATCAGCAGATGCGAATCAATTATTGCGCCAGTACACTCAGTTTGCGAATCAACGCGCAACAACGAACCTGAACGATGAAATTAAAGGTACTTGGGCAACTAAAATGCAATCCATGAAAGCCTTAGTTAAGCGTGAAGATATGGTTGCCAACGCGGCTTATGAAAGACGTCTGAATGTCTTAGAACAAGCACTTAAAGTCGCGGAAAAACAAGGTATTGTGCGTAATCAAAGTACAACACCAGTGGATGAACTCCCTGACTCTAAAATGTTCATGTTAGGTGCCCCATTATTACAGGCACAAATTGAAACATTGAAAGCTACAGGTCCTGATCATGATACCGATTATGATCAAAATATTGCCATGTTATCAACATTGAGCGTAGGACCAACTCTCCAAGATAATTTCCAAGCATATCGCTACCTGCGGACTCCTGAAGACCCCGTAAAACGCGATAGTCCTCGTCGAGCCTTTATGATGGTTCTTTGGGGAGCCATAGGGTTGTTAGTTGGTGCCGGAGTGGTACTTGCTCGCCGTCGCCCATCTTGATTTTGGGATATGCCACTGATGTTTTCATCAGTGGCATTATGAAGTCATTAAGATTACAAAAGCAGCACACTGCGAAAGATAAATATAAGAGAGTCACTGTGAAAGTATTGACTGTATTCGGCACACGGCCTGAAGCTATTAAAATGGCACCGTTGGTTCATGCACTTGCTGCGGATGAATTTTTTGAAGCAAAAGTATGTGTCACCGCTCAGCATCGTGAAATGCTAGATCAAGTACTGAAACTGTTTGAGATCACTCCCGATTATGATCTCAATATTATGAAACCTGGGCAAGATTTAACCGATATTACATGCCGTATTCTCGAGGGGTTAAAAGCTGTCTTTGCTGATTTCCAACCTGATGTTGTCTTGGTTCATGGAGATACAGCAACAACGATGGCGACTAGCCTCGCCGCATTTTATCATCGTATCCCAGTCGGGCATGTTGAAGCTGGGTTACGCACTGGTGATCTTTATTCACCGTGGCCTGAAGAAGCAAACCGTAAAATTGCAGGCCATTTAGCCATGTATCATTTTGCTCCAACTGAAAATTCGCGCCAAAATCTATTAAAAGAGTCAATCCCTGATAGCCATATTTTTGTCACGGGTAATACGGTTATTGATGCACTATTGTGGGTGCGCGATAAAGTGATGAGCGACCAGTATATGATGGAAAAATTGGCAGCTAATTATCCATTTATTGACCCAAACAAAAAAATGATTTTAGTGACAGGCCATCGTCGCGAAAGTTTTGGTGGTGGTTTTGAACGTATTTGCCATGCATTAGCAGAGATTGCCCAAGCACACCCAGATGTCCAAGTTGTTTACCCAGTTCACTTGAACCCTAATGTGGGTGAACCAGTTAAACGTATATTGCATGACATTGATAATATTATTTTAATTAGCCCTCAAGAATATTTACCGTTCGTTTACTTGATGAATCATTCCTATTTGATTTTGACGGATTCTGGCGGTATTCAAGAGGAAGCTCCTTCTCTCGGTAAGCCGGTTTTGGTTATGAGAGACACCACAGAACGCCCTGAAGCAGTTGATGCAGGTACAGTTCGCCTTGTGGGGACAGATACACAAAAAATTGTGGAAGAAGTTAATCGGTTACTGACAGATGACGCGGAATATCATGAAATGAGCCGCGCACATAACCCGTATGGGGATGGTCATGCATGTCAGCGTATTCTTGCAGCATTAAAAGGTAATCAGGTGAAATTATGAGTTTTGAAACTATTTCTGTTATTGGCCTTGGTTATATTGGTTTACCGACAGCAGCAGCCTTTGCATCACGTAAAAAGCAAGTGGTTGGTGTAGATGTTAATCAACACGCCGTTGACACCATTAATCAGGGGAAAATCCACATTGTCGAACCTGAGCTGGATGTTGTGGTGAAAAAAGCCGTTGAAGAAGGTCACCTGAAAGCCTTTACTACACCACAGCCTGCCGATGCTTATCTTATTGCTGTGCCAACACCGTTTAAAGGTGAGCATGAGCCTGACCTCACTTATGTTAGGGCTGCGGCAGAGTCGGTCGCTCCAGTGCTGAAAAAAGGCGATTTAGTGATCCTTGAGTCGACATCCCCAGTGGGAACGACTGAGCAAATGGCACAATGGATGGCAGAGGCTCGTCCTGATTTAACTTTCCCTCATCAAGCTGGTGAAGAGGCAGATATCGATGTTGCATATTGCCCTGAGCGTGTATTACCGGGGCAAGTCATGGTCGAATTGATTAAAAACGACCGTGTCGTGGGTGGAATGACGCCAAAATCTTCCCTACGAGCCAGTGAGTTGTATAACATTTTCCTTGAAGGTGAATGTGTTATTACCAACTCTAGAACAGCTGAAATGTGTAAACTAACGGAAAATAGCTTCCGTGATGTTAATATCGCTTTTGCAAACGAATTATCATTGATTTGTGCTGAACAAGATATCAATGTGTGGGAACTAATTAGCCTCGCTAATCGCCACCCTCGCGTTAATATTCTTCAGCCGGGACCGGGTGTTGGAGGGCACTGCATCGCAGTTGACCCATGGTTTATCGTATCGCAAAATCCAAAACAATCCCGCTTAATTCATACGGCGCGCTTGGTCAATGATGGCAAGCCTATTTGGGTAGTTGATCAAGTAAAAGCTGCGGTTGCAGATTGTTTAGTGGAAACGGGTAAAAAAGCCAACGAAGTGACGATTGCGTGCTTCGGTTTATCTTTTAAACCGAATATTGATGACTTACGTGAAAGCCCAGCGATGCACATTACTAAAATGGTGGCGAACTGGAACCCGGGTAAAACCTATGCGGTTGAGCCTCATATCCATGAATTACCAACCTCTTTAAAAGGTATTTCTGAATTAGTATCGATTGAACAAGCCGTTAATGAAGCGGATGTGATCCTCATGTTAGTTGATCACAATATGTTTAAAGGTATTCAAGGTTCAGCTATTCCACAAAAATGGGTTGTTGATACAAAAGGAGTGTGGCGTTGAAACGCATATTAATTACTGGGGGCGCAGGGTTTATCGGTTCTGCGGTTGTTCGTCACATCATTGAGAACACTGGCGACAGTGCGGTCGTGGTTGATTGTTTAACTTATGCTGGCAATTTAGAGTCCTTAGCGGCTGTTGCCAGTCACCCCCGCTATGCTTTTGAGCAAGTGAACATTTGTGATAGAACGGCACTAGACAAAGTATTTGAACAATATCAACCAGATGTAGTCATGCATCTGGCTGCTGAAAGCCATGTTGATCGCTCCATTGATGGCCCTGCTGCATTTATTGAAACCAATATAGTAGGGACTTACACACTGTTAGAAGCCGCGCGTTCCTACTGGTCTGCATTGGATGAAGAAAAAAAAGCTGCATTCCGCTTTCATCATATTTCCACTGATGAAGTGTATGGCGATTTAGAAGGCCCAGAAGGGTTCTTCACTGAAACAACACCTTATGCACCAAGTAGCCCATATTCTGCGTCTAAAGCATCGAGTGACCATTTGGTAAGGGCATGGGAAAGGACTTATGGTTTACCAACCATGATCACTAATTGCTCGAATAATTATGGTCCATATCATTTCCCTGAGAAATTGATCCCATTAATTATTCTCAATGCATTAGCGGGCAAGCCATTACCTGTATACGGTAAGGGGGAGCAAATTCGTGATTGGTTATTTGTTGAGGACCATGCGCGTGCATTGCATTTAGTGGCAACAACAGCTGAACCGGGCACCACTTACAATATCGGCGGGCATAATGAGCGCCGTAATATCGAAGTGGTAGAAGCGATTTGTGAGTTATTGGAAGAGCTACAACCACAGAAACCACAAGGCGTTGCTCACTACCGTGATCTCATTACCTATGTGAAAGATAGGCCGGGCCACGATATGCGTTATGCGATTGATGCTGAAAAAATTGAGCGTGAATTGGGGTGGAAGCCCCAAGAAACATTTGAGTCTGGCATTCGCAAAACCGTGCAGTGGTATTTGAATAACGAAACCTGGTGGCGTCGTGTGCAAGATGGTTCCTATGCCGGCGAGCGCTTAGGTCTTGGCAATTAGGTGAAAGTATGAAAGGTATTATATTAGCAGGAGGGTCGGGGACGCGATTGCACCCAATCACTCGTGGCATTTCTAAACAGTTATTGCCTATCTACGATAAGCCCATGATTTATTACCCGCTATCAGTACTGATGCTAGCGGGGATCCGTGAGATTTTAATTATCTCGACACCTGACGATTTACCCATGTTCAAACGCTTATTAGGTGATGGACATGAATTTGGTATTGAGTTGAGCTATGCGGAGCAGCCATCACCGGATGGTTTAGCACAAGCCTTTATTATTGGTGAAGAATTTATCAATGGGGATTCATGTTGCTTAGTGCTGGGTGACAATATTTTCTTTGGTCATTCATTTAGCCCGAAATTAAAAACAGTCGCGCAAAGGCAGCAGGGGGCAACCGTATTTGGCTACCAAGTGATGGACCCTGAACGTTTTGGTGTGGTGGAGTTTACTGATGATTTTAAAGTGCTCTCCATCGAAGAAAAACCTAAAAAACCAAAATCTAACTGGGCTGTTACAGGGTTATACTTCTACGACCAACAAGTCGTTGAATTTGCTAAGCAAGTAAAACCTTCTGAGCGTGGTGAATTAGAAATTACTTCAATTAACCAAATGTATTTAGAACGCGGTGAGTTGAATGTTGAGCTATTAGGACGAGGTTTTGCTTGGTTAGATACTGGTACGCATGACAGCTTAATTGAAGCGGGCACATTTGTACAAACTGTTGAAAAACGTCAAGGTTTTAAAGTTGCTTGTTTAGAAGAAATAGCATGGCGTAATGGCTGGCTTACTGATGAGCAAGTTCAGGCTTCAGCAGAGCAACTGAAAAAAACCGGTTATGGGCAATACTTAGAGGATTTATTACGTGTCCGTCCGCGCCAGTATTGATAGTTTGCAATGGGAGAGCGATTTTTTTCAACGCTCGACCGCAAAATTAAATTTCACGGGGGAAAACTCCAATATTATTCTTGCTTATCAAATGGATAAGTTTGATATCGTACAGGCTAAAGTCACGGCGTCTGAAACGGGGCTAATCGATGACTTAGCAAGTATGGGGTTTTCTTTTGTTGAAGGTGAAATTGACTTTGCTCTCACTATTGGCACAGAAAATGCTTATCTTAAAGCAGGTTTAACAGCGGCAGATAATATTGTTACAGCGCAAGTGGATGATATCCCTGCACTGAAACAAGCTGCTGCTTCTGTCTTTAGCAAAAGTCGCTTCCGAGCACCTTGGTATAATGAAGGTGATAGCGGGCGGTTTTATGCTTTATGGATAGAAAAATCAGTACTTGGTACGTTTGATCACACTTGTTTATTAGTTAAAGACGCATCTGGCACAATTTTAGGGTTTGTGAGTTTACGCCATCTTGATGCAGACACAGCACGTATTGGGCTGTTAGCGAAAGTGCCAGAAGCGACAGGGCAAGGAGTGGGTCGTAAGTTGATGTCAGCCGCATTTGATTGGTGTGTACAACACCAAAAAAGACAGTTAAATGTTGCCACTCAAATCAGTAATGTTGCTGCATTAAATCTTTATTCACGTAGTGGTGCTGCCATTGCAAGCACTGCATATTGGTTATACAGGGGACAACATGATTCCATTTAATAAACCGCCAATTGTAGGTACTGAATTAGAGTATATGAAACAAGCCATGGAAAGTGGCAAACTGTGTGGTGACGGTGGTTTTACTAAACGTTGTGAAGAATGGATGGAAAAACGTTTTGACTGCCCGAAAGTTCAATTAACACCCTCTTGTACTGCTTCATTAGAGATGGCGGCGATTCTAATCGATATTAAGCCGGGCGATGAAGTGATCATGCCTAGTTTTACGTTTGTATCAACATCAAACGCATTTGTGCTGCGCGGCGCAAAAATTGTTTTTGTTGATATCCGTCCAGACACAATGAATATTGATGAAACTAAAATTGAAGCGGCGATTACAGAGCGTACGCGAGCAATCGTGCCAGTTCATTACGCAGGTGTAGCCTGTGAAATGGATACCATCATGGACATTGCCAAAAAGCATGATTTATTCGTTATTGAAGATGCCGCACAAGGTGTGATGTCAACCTACAAAGGTAAAGCGCTGGGTACCATTGGCCATATCGGTTGCTATAGTTTTCATGAAACCAAAAACTACTCTTCGGGTGGTGAGGGTGGGGCAACATTGATAAATGATAAAGATTTAATCAATCGTGCTGAAGTGATCCGTGAAAAAGGGACCAACCGTAGCCAATTTTTCCGTGGGCAAGTCGATAAATATACTTGGCGTGATATTGGCTCAAGCTATCTGTTATCCGACTTACAAGCTGCTTACTTGTGGGCTCAATTAGAAGAAGCTGACAAAATTAATGATCGCCGTTTACTGCTTTGGCAACGTTATTACGACGCGCTACGACCTCTGGCAGAAGCAGGGCGTTTAGTTTTAGCCACAGTACCGGAAGGTATGAAACATAATGCCCATATGTTCTACATTAAGCTTAAGGATGTGGAAGAGCGTACGGTGTTTAATGACTATATGAAATCTCACGGTATTTTGACTGTATTCCATTATGTGGCATTGCACACGAGCCCTGCGGGCTTGGAGTTTGGTCGTTTTCATGGTGAAGACCAATATACAACGTCTGAAAGTGACCGTTTAGTACGCTTACCGATGTTTTACAATATGACGGATGACGAGCAACAAGTCGTCATTGAGCGAATCAAAGCGTTCTTTGCCTAATGTCGTTAGCTAAAGCATCGGTTTGGACTGCTGGCTCTACCCTAATTAAAATTGGGGTAGGCCTGTTAATTGTCAAATTATTTGCTGTCTCGTTTGGCCCTAGTGGCGTCGGGCTGGCGGGGAATTTCCGTCAGTTAATTACGGTACTAGGGGTACTATCTGGTGCAGGGATCTTTAATGGTGTCACAAAATATGTGGCGGAACATCATCAAGACCCACAGAAACTGCGTGCAGTACTCGGGACGTCATCAACGATTATCCTTGGTTTTTCGACCTTATTGGCGATTGTTTTTTTACTTTGCAGTGTGCCAATTAGTGTAGCGCTATTTGATAGTGAGAAATATAGCTCTGTTATTCAAGTAGTTGCCTTGATTCAAATGGGGATAGGTTATTCAAATTATTTCTTGGCTATTCTAAAAGGCTATAGGGACGCATCTGCTAATGCATTAGCGATTATTTTAGGTAGCATAATTGGGGTTTTTGCCTATTATTTATGCTATTTAGTGGGTGGCTACGAAGGGGCACTCGCAGGGTTAGCATTGGTGCCAGCATTGGTCGTATTACCTGCGGCTGGTATGGTTATTAAACGCAAACAGTTTGCGTTGTCATCGCTAAAACCTGCATGGGACAAAGCGATTGCGACTAATTTGGGTAAATTTACCGTCATGGCAATGTTAACTGCGGTGACTTTGCCAGTTGCCTATATCATGATGCGAAATTTACTGGCCCAAACCTATAGTTGGGATGACGTTGGCTTATGGACAGGGGTTACTACTATCTCTGATGCCTATTTACAGTTTATTACCGCCACATTTTCGGTTTATTTGCTGCCAACATTATCTCGTTTGCAGCATAAAAGTGAAATCTCAGCAGAGATCATCAAAGCATTGAAGTTTGTCTTACCCGCAGTGGCCGCAGTGAGTTTCACAGTTTGGTTATTGCGTGACTTTGCGATTTGGTTGCTATTCTCTGAAAAATTTATAGGAATGAGAGACCTTTTTGCTTGGCAGTTAGTTGGAGATGTACTGAAAGTAGGGGCTTATGTATTCGGCTATCTAGTGATTGCCAAAGCCGCATTACGTTTTTATGTTTTAACTGAAGTGAGCCAGTTTGTGCTATTGATGGTTTTTGCACATTGGTTTATTCCAGAGCATGGCGCTGTTGGGGCCACGCAGGCATATATGGCTACCTATATTGTATATTTTACTCTCTGTTGTTGCGTATTTTTGATTTACCGTAGGCGAGCATGACAACCTTAATACATGTACTGGGATCAAACCTCCCACACCATAATCAGACGGTATTGACGTTTTTTAATAACGTAATTTGCCAAGAAATGGCACCGTCAACAAAACCGCATTTTATGGTCGTAAGTGATGATGCGCAGCTTGCTGACGCATATCCACAGCTCGAAATAGAAGTTTTTAGTAGTAAAAAGTCGGTTGCTAATTGCGTGATCCAGCGGGCAAAAGCTGAGCGTCGGACCCGGTTTTTCTTTCATGGGCAATTTAACGCACCAATTTGGCTAGCATTGCTATTTGGCCAAATTAAATCCCATCAGTTTTGGTGGCATATTTGGGGGGCTGATCTTTATGAGGAATCTAACTCATTAAAGTTTAAATTGTTTTATATTCTGCGCCGTTTGGCTCAGAAAAAAGTCGGCCATGTTGGGGCAACACGTGGCGATTTGTGTTATTTCCATCAATCGAATCCGAAAGTGCCTGCATCGGTCTTGTATTTTCCGACTCGAATGGACCCTGCATTGACGATTACTGAGCGTAAGCCCCGTGAAGGTGAGCAATTAACTATCTTACTCGGTAACTCAGGTGATCGTTCTAATCGCCATGTAGAGGCTCTGAGCGCGATTAAACAGCAATTTGGCGATAAGGTTAACGTTATTGTCCCAATGGGCTACCCAGCGAATAACCAAGGTTATATACAGCAAGTCGAACAAGCAGCAAACAGTGAGTTCACCGCAGGGCAAGTGCAAATTCTAAAAGACCGTATGGAATTTGATGATTACCTTAATTTGCTGAAGTCTTGTGACCTTGGCTATTTTATTTTTAATCGCCAACAAGGTGTGGGGACGGTCTGTTTACTTATCCAGTTTGGGGTTCCATTTGTGATAAGCAGGCAAAATACATTTTGGCAGGATTTAACTGCGCAGAATGTACCTGTATTTTTCTATGGTGATGAACTGACAACCTCGCTGGTGGATGAGGCTCAACGTCAAATGAGCTTACTTGATAAACAACATATTGAATTCTTTGCTCCTAATTTCACTGAGGGTTGGAAAGATGTTCTCAGTGCCGCGGAGGAGCGAGCATGACACATGCAGAATTAGGTGGCTTAGCGTTTGTCTACCTGATATCAATTATTTTTATTGGTACTTTGCTTTATAAAGAGTTTGTGCGTGTTCGCTTTAATTTCAATATTTTCTTTTCAATGTTGTATTTATTAACATTTTATTTTGGCTTTCCGCTAACTTGCGCTTTGGTATTCCAATTTGATGTCGCAGTGGTACCGGCGGATTATTTGCTTTATGCACAGTTAGCTGCGACCAGCTTTTATGCAATCTATTACGTTGCCTATAAAACGCGGATTTCGAAGCGTACAGAGGTATCAGGGCGTGCTCTGTTTAGCATGAACAAAGTTGAAACCAATCTAACGTGTATGCTGTTGATATTAATAGCTGTAGTAACAGTTGGTATCTTCTTCATGCAAAATGGTTTCTTATTGTTTAAGTTGAAATCTTATAGCCAAATCTTTTCTAGCCAAGTGTCCGGTGTCGCACTAAAACGCTTTTTCTATTTCTTTATTCCTGCGATGTTGATCGTTTATTTCTTACGACCAACCCAAAAGCGTTGGGTATTCTTCCTTGTGAGTACCGTTGCCTTTGGCTTTTTAACGTATGTTATCGTGGGTGGAACAAGAGCGAATATTATCATCGCTTTTGCTTTGTTTTTATTCATCGGTATCGTGCGTGGTTGGATCACCTTGTGGATGCTAGCTGCAGCAGGGGTAGCTAGTATTGTTGGTATGTTCTGGCTTGCTCTTAAACGTTATGGCCTTGATGTGAACGGAGCAGAAGCTTATTACACTTTTTTATATTTGACCCGAGATACTTTCTCACCGTGGGAAAACTTGGCTCTGCTACTCAGCCATTATGATGAAATGGATTTCCAAGGCCTTGCGCCAATTATCCGTGACTTCTATGTTTTTATCCCATCTTGGGTTTGGCCAGAACGGCCAGATACCGTTTTGAACTCTGCTAATTATTTTACGTGGGAAGTGCTAAATAATCACTCAGGACTGGCGATTTCACCGACGCTTATCGGCTCTTTGGTCGTGATGGGCGGTGTGATTTTTATTCCGCTGGGCGCGATAGCCGTTGGCTTAATTATAAAATGGTTTGACTGGATTTATGGCATGAGCCTAAAAGAACCGAACCGTTATAAAGCCGCCATTATGCAGGCCTTTTGCTTCGGCGCCATCTTTAACATTATTGTTTTAGCGCGAGAAGGGGTCGATTCTTTCGTCTCACGAGTGGTTTTCTTCTGCTTAATATTTGGACTTTGTCTGATTTTAGCAAAATTATTGTATTGGCTATTTGAAACTGCGGGGCTTATCCGCATAAAAACAGCTTCTCTTTTGAGAAGCCAACAGCGTGAAAGTCGCTAAAGGAGTATCATGGAACCGTTATCAACTCAGGCTTCATCCGTTCCACAATATTGCATTCGTGGTCATAATATTTGGGGCTTCAAAAATATGGCCCATTTTTTAGATTATTTGTTTGCAGATGGAGAAACCAAAACGGGAACACTAGTTGCGATTAATGCGGAAAAAGTGATGATCGCTGAAAAAGATACCGCGTTAAATACCTTACTAGGCCAAGCAGAGTACTTGTATGCTGATGGTATTAGTATCGTACGTGCTATTCGCCGTAAATACCCACAAGCGGACGTTTCTCGTGTTGCAGGTGCCGATTTGTGGGAAGGCCTGATGGAAAGAGCAGGAAAAGAAGGCACTCCCGTTTTTTTAGTCGGTGGGAAACCTGAAATTTTAGAGCAGACAGAAAGTAAACTTCGCGCTCAGTGGAACGTGAATATTGTCGGGTCTCAAAACGGTTATTTTACTGCAGAAGAAAGGGATGCGTTGTTTGAACGTATCCATGCGAGCGGTGCGAAAATAGTGACTGTTGCAATGGGCTCTCCAAAGCAAGAAATTTTCATGCGTGACTGCCGACAGGTACACCCTGAAGCTTTGTATATGGGCGTGGGAGGTACTTATGACGTGTTTACTGGTCATGTCAAACGCGCCCCTAAAGTATGGCAAAACTTAGGGTTAGAATGGTTGTATCGTTTGTTATCGCAGCCATCACGGATCACTCGTCAATTTAAGCTGCTGAAATTTTTAGGCTACTATTACGGTGGTAAGTTGTAACTCTTCCAATAAAGAGACTTGCGTAATTGCTGGTCTCTTTCTTCAAATATTTCTATAATCCCTCAAAAATTAAAGCAATAACGTCGGTTTGTGCTCAATTTTCCTCACAATATGTTTTTAAAATTTGCCTAACTGACATTTTTCGACTGATTACAGTGGTGATGACTACTAAGCTTTAATTAACGCTGTAATTTAACCATGGTAATTTTTGACAGGGGTATTTATGGAAAATCCACAACAGGGACTTCAGCGTGGGCTAGAAGCTCGCCATATCGAGCTTATTGCACTTGGTGGAACCATTGGTGTTGGGCTGTTTATGGGCTCAGCCAGCACGTTAAAATGGGCAGGGCCTTCTGTTCTATTAGCCTATATCATCGCGGGTATTTTTGTTTTTTTCATCATGCGCTCGATGGGAGAGATGCTATTTCTTGAGCCTGTCACGGGGTCTTTTGCTTCTTTTGGTTATAAATACCTTAGCCCATTTTGGGGATGCCTGACTGCTTGGGGTTATTGGTTTATGTGGGTTGCCGTTGGGATCTCAGAAATCACCGCAATCGGTTTTTATGCGGAATACTGGTTTCCTGAGGTACCACAATGGGTTTTTGCTATTATTGCAGTGGTATTAGTTGCTTTAGCAAACTTAGCGGCTGTACGTTTGTATGGGGAATTAGAGTTTTGGTTTGCTATGATCAAGGTCACCACGATTGTGGTCATGATTTTGATTGGTTTAGGGCTAATATTCTTTGGTATTGGTAATAACTTTGAACCTATCGGTTTAGGGAACTTAACAGAGCATGGGGGCTTTTTTGCTGGTGGCTGGAAAGGTTTTCTATTTGCTTTGTGCATTGTTGTAGCTTCATATCAGGGTGTTGAATTAGTAGGGATTACAGCAGGGGAAGCGAAGAACCCCAAAGTCACGTTGAAAAAAGCCATTAATAATATCTTATGGCGTATTTTGATTTTTTATGTAGGGGCGATTTTTATCGTTGTTACGCTTTTTCCTTGGACTGAAGTGGGTCAACAAGGAAGCCCATTTGTTTTGACCTTTGCAAAAGTTGGTATTGTCTCTGCGGCAGCAGTCATCAATTTTGTGGTGTTGACCGCTGCGTTATCAGGTTGCAATAGCGGTATGTATAGCGGTGGGCGGATGCTATACGCATTGGCACAAAATAAACAATTACCAAGTTCATTTTTAAAACTCACAAAAAATGGCGTTCCTGGGCGTTGTGTGGGCTTTACTATCTTGTGTCTGGTTGCAGGCTCTAGTCTCAACTATATTATTCCAAACCCTGAGAAGGTATTTGTGTATGTATATAGTGCTAGTGTTTTGCCGGGGATGGTGCCATGGTTAGTGCTTCTTACTAGCCAGATCCGCTTTCGCCAGCAAAATAAAGAAAAGCTTGAGGGGCACACTTTCAAGTCGATACTATTTCCATGGGTGAATTATGCCACATTACTTTTTCTGGCTTGTGTGTTGATTGGAATGGCGATTAACCCAGATACACGCTTGTCATTAATCGTAGGGGCAATATTTTTATTGGTGGTTTCGGTTCTTTATTTTTTAATTCGCTGGGTGAATAGAGAAAATCAACAGGCCTAGCTAAAGTATTTTGGGGTATTTTTAGCGGAAATTGGTTGTCTGAGGGGGTGAATATGCTCTCTTTCTCAGCGAAATGGATAAAAGGCAAGCAATCGATATTTTTATTTCAAAAAGGACTAGACAGCGAGAGGATAAATCCGTACTATCCTCTCCCGCAACGGCGTTAAGCGCCCGTAGCTCAGCTGGATAGAGCGCTGCCCTCCGGAGGCAGAGGTCTCAGGTTCGAATCCTGTCGGGCGCACCATTTTTAGTACGCCGCTACGGTTGGCAAAATGACGTTGTATGTAGTAGAATAGCAACGCTTTGAAAAAAGTGAAGTTATGGTGGCTATAGCTCAGTTGGTAGAGCCCTGGATTGTGATTCCAGTTGTCGTGGGTTCGAGTCCCATTAGCCACCCCATTTTTTTGTGACATTGCGAGGGTGGCGGAATTGGTAGACGCGCTAGCTTCAGGTGTTAGTGTCCTATGGACGTGGGGGTTCAAGTCCCCCCTTTCGCACCACGAAAAAAGATAACTAATGCTATAAAAATCAGTACTACAAAAATTTCGGCGAGTAGCGCAGCTTGGTAGCGCAACTGGTTTGGGACCAGTGGGTCGGAGGTTCGAATCCTCTCTCGCCGACCAATTTAAAGAACCCCGCTTAATAGCGGGGTTTTTGCTTTTTATTGCCTGGTCTTTTTATTGGCTTCTTTGTCAAAACTTCTTTTCTTTCCCCTTCAGTTGGATCACTTTTGTTGATTGTGTTTTCACATAAGTTTTTTTAAAACAGGTAATATTTTGGAACTGTGAGAATTGCTATTTAACTTATTGTTTTTTCTTGAGAAGAAGATAAGTGTCGTGATCTTGATACAACCCTCTACTTACTTGTCTCCAAAAGGAGACATTTTAATCATTGATTTATAAGAAAAAATAAATAATGAATTTATGATGTCTCTAAATTGAGACAAGCAGGTGTAACGAAATATGAGAAGGGACACTCATAGAGAGAAATTATCTAGCTAGGTTGGATTGATGATTAAAAATAGCGAGTCAATCCGAGGGGTAGAGAGAAATAAAAAAAAATAGGCCCAAAAATATAGCTTTTATAAAAGTTGGCACGCATCCTGCATTATTATAGATGTAGATGCTCATCTCACTTCTTATGACAGCAAAGCTTCATAAACCCAGAGATGACGCAAAGCCGATTATCGGTGCCTATTGTCCAACTTAGATGATCAAGAGCTCATCCTCTTACCATCAACGAACGGGCGAAACGTTGAGTGAGGCACCATCCGTCTGTAGACCTGATTGTATTTTACACCTGCCTTGTGCAGGTGTTTTTTTTTCTGCAATACAAGCGACTTAGCCCCTTTACTGAAAACGTGAAAGAGGCTGTTAAACAAGATAAGAGACTATTTTTTGCCTTTACTAAACCATTTGCTGAACCAGCGAGTAATGTAGGTATAGCAGAGGATGATGAACGTAATAATAAAAATGTCTTTACTGAGGTCTTCTGTATTAAAGCCAATAAATAGGATAAAAACAAAAGGCGATAAAACTAGCAGAAGAAGATCAAAAAATATTTGTAAACGGTTTGGACTTGCAATAACCCAACGCCAAATAGTTTTAATTACATTCATATAGATATCCCACATTCATTCAAGCCAAGATGTATATTATGCTTTATACACTATGTATTTCCTTTATGACATAGTAATCACAAAATTTGTTTATACCTTGGCACATAAGTGGTTTTATTTTTTTATGATTATGTCACCTAGCGTGATATTTGTATCTTGTTTCTTTATTTTTGACAGCGTAAAACATTCGTTTGAATTAAAGTGAAACGCTGTTATTTTTCGCTTAAAAATACACATTATTAGTATTTAAATTAAACCTTAAATAAACAATTTCTTACTTTACCTTGTCAGTAAAAATAAATCATCTTTAACTGATGATTCATTTTCCCAAGGAAAGGTATTTAAAATGAAATTTTTATTTTTTGCATTGCTTTCTTTTTGTGCAGTCTCTTTTTCATCAACTAACCAGCCAAATTATTTATTAGATATGAGTGATGATTCTAAATTAGCATTGGATCAGGTTATTCATAAAGTAATAATACCAAATCAAGGTCTACCCTATGGCAATCTTATTGAGCAAGTTTCTAGTGTTTTTCTGGGGATGCCGTATGTCGCCAACACATTAGTTGGTGGACCAAACGTCAGTGAAGTACTTGTTGTTAATTTAGAAGGTGTTGACTGTTTTACTTATCTGGATTATGTCGCGGCACTAAGCAAATCAAACAGTAGGAATACGTTTTTAAGCGTCCTTGTGAATACGCGTTATAAAGACAGTGATGTTGCTTATTATAAAAGAAAACACTTTTTTACTGACTGGTATGCGGTATCACCACAAAATGCGACAGATGTGACAGCATTAATTAGCTCTGAGTCGGTTACAGTTGAAAAAAAATTAAATCAAAAAGCAGATGGTAGTGAGTTTATTAAAGGATTAGGTATTCACTCAAGAAAGGTAACCTATATTCCTACTCATGCAATTAATGAAATGGTTCTTAATAACTTAAAAACAGGCGATTATATTGGTATTTATTCACCAATTAAGGGGTTAGATGTTTCCCACACAGGTATTGTGATTAGAAAGAATAATCAGGTTTTGTACCGAAATGCATCATCACTTTCAAAGAATATGAAGGTTGTTGATACAAACTTCCTAGAATATATATCCTCCAAGACGGGTATTATCGTTCTTCGTCCTATTATCTAATTGGATATATGGGGCTAACAAATATGAATTAGCCCGTTATTTTACTTAACGATAAACTAACGGGTAGGTTTGTATACTAAATAAAATAGCCCCTAAGGTAACTTCTTGGGGGCTATTATAATTAATATAGCCTTTTATGAACGCTCTTGGTTCAATGAGTGTATTAAGGCCTCTTGGCGAATTTTTGCTGCTTCATTCGGTTTATGTAATTTGTCGAAAGCATCAGCTAACCATGATGCATCTTGTACATCAAAACGTTGAGCTAAGGCAGCTTTGAAATAAGTTTCTGCTTTATCCCATTGAGCATGCTGCAGTGACAAAACCCCCAATGTACTGTTTAGTAATGGCGTTGCCCCATTTTGCTTTTGCAGATGTAAAAGCGTTTTTTCAATAATTTCAGGGTGTTCGCTATTAAGCTTCGGCACTAACAATAACAAGCGCTCATCATATTGCTGCTTTAAGCCGTCAATGATCATTTTTTCAGCACTGTTAATGTCGCCACATTCAATTAAGTGTTCTGCTAAAAAAGCCTGCAATGCAGTTTCATGGCGGACGCGGCGAGGCTGAGCTTTCCACCAAGCCTTCAAGCCATCACTCCCACCTTCAGCCATACATTGGTTCATTAACCCTTTGTAAGCTTTCAGTTTTAATGCGTCTAACTCGTCTTCAGTGTGTAATTGTACTTTGGCCATTACAGGTAATAATTCGATCAGTGCTTGGTAAGCCCCTGAACGTAAATAAGCTTGTTCGGCTAGGCGTAAAACCTCTGGGTGCCTCGGTGCTTTATCGAGAAGTTTATCAATGCCGTTACGAGCCGCGTGTACTTCGCCTTCAGCTAATTGGATGCGAACGCGACTAATATCAACAGGGAGTTGATCATTACCTGCGGCTTCTGCTGCCCTATCTAAGTATTGGTGGGTACGGTATTCATCACCGCGCTGTTGCGCCGCCTCTGCTGCCATTAAATAGTTGATTACAGGTTGTTGGGAAAAATCAGCATGCTTGCTCATCAATTTTTCAACCTGCTCAAAATCACCTTCAGCTAACTTGAGTAGGGCTTTTTGCGTTTGGGTGTGTGCTTTATGATATTTACGCCCACTTACCCAACCTTTAGTCCGTGATGTGGTGCTCATAAAGCGGCGGTAACACCAACCAAGAAATAGCAACACGAATTGGAGTAAAATAAAGCCCAATATCAGGCTCGTTACACTGGTTGTAATGTCGTAGTTATCGGTGCGAATAAAAACATAGCCTTGGTGACCGGCTAATAGTGGCCCTAAGATGACACCTGCGATAAGAACAATAAATAGGATCAGTACCTTAATCATTGTTACCCCCTATTTCCAGCAGGCTCAGTTGACTCAAAAGGGTGTGGTGTATCTGCTGGTTCTGCTTTTTGTGTCTCAGTCGCGGGAACTGCGGCATCTGCTGCTGCATCAACAGCACCATCATTTGCCTTAGTATTGTCAGAGGATTGAGCAAGTAAGCTACGCACTCGCGTTTGCATGACTTTCTCTAGCTTTTCTTGGCTTTCTAAGGCGTCAGGCATTTCAACATCAATCGGTTGATTAATTAGCTCGTCAATGGTTGATAAGAACGCTTTCGTTTCCGGCGCTTCAGTATCAAAATAAGCTCTTACCCATGTTGAAGCCTGCTCAAGCGACTGTTTGTATGTTTCTTCTTGGAAGCGAGGAACGGCTTGAGCTGCGATGAGCAACTGTGAACGAATGTTTTCACGAAGGTAAATGTCTTGATTTGGGGCTAGTAGTGGTGCTTCAGAACCGTCACGAGCCCTGACGGTGATGAAATCGTTAGTGAAGCTTTTCCAACTACGGGATAAGTTTTGTTGCCAATCAGAAATGTCATCACTGACTTCGGCATTATCTTCATTTTTAGCATCACCACTGTTTAAATCGGCTAAACGTAAGTTATCAACGTCGTTACTGAGTTGGTTTAGGCGTAAGATAATACCGTCATAGTCGACTTGATTGATGGCGGCTAATTTTGCCATGTCATTGTTAATTGACTTGCGAATATCGAGCAGACTTGGGTCGTTCATTTCAGCCAAACTAGAGTCTGCACTTTTTAATAGGACAGCTGCTGTGACAGGGTCGTGGTCGTTCCACAGTTTTCTTCCTGCCATTTTTACCATAAAGTCAGCTTGTGCAATCAGCCAGCTTTTAACATCACTACTGGAAAGGGCAGTCACGTGAGCTTGCAGTTCTTGCATGCGACGATTGAGCCTATCTTCATACTCGCGAGATTGGTTTTTCATCTCAGTATTCGCGGTAATTAGGGCATCTAAACGTTGTCTATCTGAATTTTGTTGTTCGATTAAATCACTCAATTGCTGTTTTAGTTCATTGTTTTCATTTACTAAAGTTGCATTGTTTTGTTGAGTGAAATAATAAAGACCACCACCAATGGCGATGATAATAGCGATAGCAATTACTCCGCCAATGAGACCAGAACGTTTTTGTTCCGAAGAGGTTTTTTTTTCGGAGTGCTGTTGTTTTGCACCTGTTTCTGGGGTAACCGTCTCGGTTGTTTTATCGTGTTCCGTCATAAATTAGCATCCCATGTCGGTTGAAATTAATGCTTCTAATAAAGCATTATTATCTGCACTATTAGCTACACAGACCCTCTGCCATCCAGCTTGGCGAGCTTGATCTGCAATCCGTTCACTGACAACGAGTAAGCGGCGGGTAAACCACCAATTTTGATACTCTTCAGCGATTAATTCTTCTAGTAAAGCTAACATTTGGCCACTGGTTATCACAATGTCAGTGATATCAACTTGAAACCATTTGCGATTAAATTCGTTTTTTTCGTAAGGGATTGGGTGCCTTGCATAACATTCACAATAGTCGACTTGCGCACCTCGAGCCCTTAATGTTGAAGCAAGAAGTTCTCGGCCACCATTTCCACGCAATAAAAGGGCGTGTTTCCCTTCGAGAAACTGGAGATCAGGAAGCGTGAGTAGCACTTCGCTGGTTTCCCCTTGTTCAGCCCAATGGGCTGGCTTCCCGGTTACTTTCTTGAAAAACTGGGCGGTAGAGCGACCAATACCATAGTAAGATAGCTTATCTGACCAGTTACGTCCCATTTGTTCAAGTGTTAAATTTGCGTACTCGACTGCATTTTTAGATAAAAGAAAGACTAAGTCGTTTGTATTGAGGTGATCAAGGCGTGAAACTAGCGTGTTTAATTCAGCGCCTGGTCCAATACTGATCAAAGGGGAAGAGTAGGCTTCTCCCCCTTTAGCGGTGATTGCCGTTATTAGCTCCGAACCTGTGGGTTCAGGGCGTGTAACAAGAACCCTCATGCAGGTGGGTTCCCGTTATAAACTTCGGCTAAAATTTCCCTTGCACCGCGTTCGAGGAGTTCTTCCGCGAGTGATACACCCGCTTGGCTTGCTTCATTTGGGGCGACAAGCCTTTCTCCACGAATAATAATACTCCCATCAGGTGCGCCAACAAGAGCACGTAGCCATATTTTATCGTCTTGCCAAATAGCATAACTACCAATAGGGACTTGGCAGCCCCCTTCTAAACGCATATTCATTGCGCGTTCAGCAAGAACACAAATAGAAGTCGTATCATTATTAAGCTTAGCGAGCAGCTCTCGTGTAACACTATCGTTTAATCGACACTCAATGCCAACGGCCCCTTGTCCAACAGCAGGGAGACATTGTTCCGGTGCAAGAGCTGTGCGTATACGTGCTTCTAACCCTAAACGTTTTAGCCCTGCTACCGCTAAGATAATGGCGTCATATTCACCATTATCGAGTTTAGATAACCGTGTGCCTACGTTACCGCGGAGATCCCGAATGACTAAATCCGGACGAAGTTCTCTTAATTGGCATTGGCGACGTAAGCTAGATGTCCCAACGATGCTGCCTTTTGGCAACGCATCAAGATTGTCATAGTGGTTTGAAACAAAGGCATCTCGAGGGTCTTCGCGTTCACAAATAGTGACTAGGCCCAAGCCTTCAGGAAATTCAACAGGAACATCTTTCATTGAATGAACGGCAATATCTGCACGCCCTTCTAATAAAG
Source organism: Providencia sp. NPDC089933 (assembly GCF_049545585.1). NCBI lineage: Bacteria > Pseudomonadati > Pseudomonadota > Gammaproteobacteria > Enterobacterales > Morganellaceae > Providencia > Providencia sp. NPDC089933. The sequence continues at coordinate 161,041 of NZ_JBMWDT010000010.1, read as the reverse complement.
CCAGTTCAAGTTCTTTGACAAACAAGCCTTTTCCCCCCACCTTTGCGAGCGGAGTGTCAAGGATGATATCCCCTTTTGTCACCATCGGAACCAGCTCAACCTGCAAGTTAGGATGTAATTGCTCTAGCTTATCTTTGACAAAATGCGCTTGCCATAAGGCCAAAGGGCTTTTGCGCGTAGCAATGCGCACAATATTTGTTGATGTCATTTTACTGTTTTCTCTAGCGAAGAACGCCGTAGATTAACCATACAATTGACGTTAGTTTTAACATGTTAAGGATATTTTTTCCAGCTGAGCTCAAAGCCACCGCTGTGTGGCTATCTTAGTGTTTGCTGTTGTTTGGTTCATTCCACTACATTCTTTACCCACCTTCACTTACTCAACATGAAATTCGGCCCATACACTGACAAATCGTGATGTTACTTTTCGATGGTCTCTTGATAAATATTTTCCGGTGATGCGTGCTAACCAAAGAATTATTTTAGCTTTTCGTGCTGTTTTTTTTGTTGGGTTACCTGTAGGTTTCATCTGTTCATGTTGAAGCGTTCAAGCATAGATGCTGCATGTATTACGCTTACATGGCATTTTACATAGTGGTTTTGTTGTTCAATTTGCATCAAAAGTATTATTCCATTGAAAAACAAGGGATATTCTGATGCATTAAAAAATAAAAACCTTTTTATACAATATGTTGAAAAGCATTTGGTATCAAAAATAAGCACGTAAAATAATGTGATCTACTTTACCCTTTTGCTGCAAGGTGTTAAATTGATCACGTTTCCGACAATTCATTTGAAAACTTTTTTAAATCTATCTCTATCTGTTGGGTGCTGGGAAATTCCCAGATTTGTATTACATTCAGTCAGGTGTAACTCTTGTATCTCTATATTGAAACCTTAAAGCAAAGACTTGATGCGATAAACCAATTACGGTTAGAGCGCGCAACAGCATCTATGAGTGAAACCTTTTCGAAGGTTTATAACCTGCTGCCTGTCTTGTTTCATTATCATCATCCAATGATGCCTGGTTTTATTGAAGGTAATGTACCCCATGGCGTCTGCTTTTTCTCTCCAGATACAGAACAAATGAAGTGGTTGGGGCAATTTGAACGCTTCCTACCAATCGAAAAGCCCACTAATGGTGAATTACCCATAACTGGGATTTATTCAATGGGCAGTACCTCCTCTGTAGGGCAAAGCCATTGTTCAGATATCGATGTTTGGGTTTGTCACCCTTCTTGGTTAGATCACGAAGAAAAACGTTTTTTACAAAAGAAATGCACGTTAATTGAACAGTGGGCAGCGTCTTTAGGCATTGATGTAACCGTTTTTCTAATCGATGAGAATCGTTTTCGCCATCATGCGAGTGGGCATATAGGTGGGGAAAACTGTGGTTCAACGCAACATATTCTATTGTTAGATGAGTTTTATCGTACTGCGGTTCGAATGGCCGGCAAACGCTTATTGTGGGCGATGGTACCTGTTGAAGAAGAACAACATTATGATGAATATGTTATGGGGTTATATGCACAAGGTGTATTAACGCCAAATGAGTGGTTGGATTTAGGCGGATTGAGTGAACTTTCAGCCGCAGAATACTTTGGTGCAAGCTTGTGGCAACTTTATAAAAGTGTTGATTCCCCTTATAAAGCAGTATTAAAAAGTATATTATTAGAGTCTTATTCATGGGATTATCCTAATGGCAAACTACTGGCTATGGAGTTTAAACGCCATTTACATGCCGGTGAAATCGTGTGTTATGGCTTGGATTCCTACTGTTTAATGCTTGAACGCGTCACAAGGTATCTTGTTGAAATAAACGACTTAACTCGTCTTGACCTTATACGTCGTTGTTTTTACCTTAAAGTTTGTGAAAAACTTTCTGAAGAAGATAGCAATGCTTTTTCTGGTTGGCGTCGAGATGTCTTATCCCAATTGGTGGCATCATGGGGCTGGGGAGCAGAACGTTTAACAGTACTAGATACACGCAGCCAATGGAAAATTGAGCGTGTCCGTGAAGCGCATAATGAGCTACTCGACACCATGATGCAAAGTTATCGTAATTTAATTCGCTTTGCGCGGCGAAATAATTTAAGCGTTAGTGCAAGCCCACAAGATATTGGGGTATTAACTCGTAAATTATACGCAGCCTTTGAAGCGCTTCCGGGTAAAGTGACGTTAGTTAACCCTCAGATTTCACCGGATTTAAGCGAAGAGCACCTCACTTTTATTTATGTGCCAGCAGGGCGTGCAAATCGTAGTGGTTGGTATTTGTACAACCAAGCCCCGAATATTGATGCGATTATTGGGCACCAGCCTCTGGAATATAACCGTTACTTAAATAAATTAGTGGCCTGGGCATATTTTAATGGCTTACTAACTGAAACGACACAAGTTTATATGCATAATGGGCAGTCGCAGTGTGACGAAAGAAAACTGCTTGAACTTATGCATGACGTCTCAAATCATTTCCCAATTAGGTTGCCGGCTCCAACACCAAAAGCGCTATATAGCCCCTGTGAAATTCGCCACCTTGCAATAATCGTTAACCTAGAAAAAGACCCGACTCAAGTTTATTCAGAGCAAGTGGTTCATGTCGATTTTAGGAAATTAGATATTTTCAGCTTTGGCGAGTCACAGCAGTGTCTCATTGGTAGTATTGATTTGTTGTATCGTAATTCATGGAATGAGGTAAGGACGCTCCATTTCAGCGGTGAGCAGTGTATGCTAGAAGCGTTAAAAACGATTTTAGGTAAAATGCACCAAGACGCATCACCACCGGAAGCTGTTGAGGTCTTTTGTTATAGTGAGCACTTACGGGGGCTTATTCGTACTCGTGTACAGCAATTGATATCGGAATGCGTAGAACTGCGTTTATCAAGTAATAGTAATGACCCTGGGCGCTTTAAAGCGCTCCGCATAGCAGGGCAGACTTGGGGGCTGTTTTTTGAACGCCTGAATGTCTCAGTACAAAAACTAGAAAATGCGGTTGAATTCTATGGCGCAATTTCCCATAACAAGTTACATGGCTGGCCGGTCAAACTTCAGGCAAAAAGTGATAACCATTTGCCAGCTGTTGTTGATGGTTATGCGAGTGAAGGGATTGTACAGTTTTTCTTCGAAAATACGGCGGATAACACAGGTTTTAATATTTACGTATTAGATGAAGCTAACCGTGTGGAGATTTACTCTCACTGTGAAGGTTCCAAAGAAGACTTGGTGCGTGATGTCAGTAAGTTCTACTCCTCCTCCCATGACCGCTTTACCTATGGTGCTAATTTTATCAACTTCAATTTACCGCAATTTTACCAAATTATTAATCATGACGGTAAAAACCAAGTGGTTGCCTTTTCGGGCGCAACGTGGCCATTTACATCAGAGGATGATGACGAAGTGGGGCATGATATGCATTTAAGCCAATCAGGGCACCCACAAGCGCATTACTTTTAGTGATAGTTGTTTAAAACTAGAACGAAAATGGCTGTTGGCTTTGGAAAGCAATGGCTTCCGCTAACTGGTTTTTAAACTCATTGCCAGAACGGTCACAGACCCATTCCCCTTGTTTGTAATCATAATGGTATCCGCCTTGTTTGGTCGCTAGCCAAATTTGGTGAAATGCCTCTTGTTTGTTGATGATGACTTTGCTGCCATCTTCAAAACTGAGTGTCATAACACCGCCATTTATCTCACAATCGATATCGGCATCACCATCGTAATTGTCCAAATGCTCTTCAATAGAGCCCAGTAGCGCTTCTGCTAGCTGGTGAAATTCACTGTCATTCACGGTTAAAATCCTGTTTGCTCACAATTAGTTAATTAAAATTATAGGAGGGATCAAGCATTGGGGTCAATCTCAGTGCGCTGACTAAAAATTTCAGATTAAATTTAGCCTAGAGTATATAATATAAGCATGCTTGATAAACAGACGTGATTTGCTAGGTCACTCCTGTTATTGTGTAAAATATCAGATGTCAAAAGTTAGTATCACAGGCGAAAAAGAATGAAAAAAAGTTTATTTGGGCTTAGTGCACTTGTTATGTTATTTACCTTATCTGGTTGTGGCTTGAAAGGCCCTCTTTATTTCCCGCCGGAAGAAACTGTTGCTCCTGCTCAGGCGCCTGATGTGCAACCAACAGCGCCAAGCAGCTCAACCGAAGAGCCTGCTACAACAAATCATAACCAGTAAGTTGCCGCTATGGAGCGTGAAATGCAATTCTCTAAAATGCATGGCTTAGGCAATGACTTCATGGTTGTCGATGGTGTCACACAAAATGTGTATTTTTCGCCAGAACTTATTTGCCGGCTGGCAGATAGGCATACTGGTGTCGGTTTTGATCAGCTATTATTAGTTGAAGCCCCCTATGACCCTGACCTTGACTTTCATTATCGCATTTTTAATGCGGATGGCAGTGAGGTGTCACAATGTGGTAATGGGGCGCGTTGTTTTGCGCGTTTTGTTCGGCTTAAAGGTCTGACTAATAAGCAAAAAATTAAAGTTAGTACCCAATCAGGCCGGATGACATTAACCATAAATGAAAATGATGATGTCTGCGTTAATATGGGAGAGCCTGATTTTGAGCCTCAAAGGGTGCCATTTCGCGCTATTAAAGAAGAAAAAACCTATATTATTCGAGCTCAAGAACGTACAGTGTTATGTGGGGTTGTTTCAATGGGTAACCCACATTGCGTCATTCAGGTTGAAAGTATTCATACCGCAGAGGTTGAAATTTTAGGGCCAGCTTTAGAGAGCCATGAGCGCTTTCCCGAACGCGCTAATATTGGTTTCATGGAAATTATTAATGCTGAGCATATTCGCTTGCGCGTTTATGAGCGTGGTGCAGGTGAAACTCAAGCATGTGGTAGTGGAGCATGTGCCGCAGTGGCTGTTGGGATCACTCAAGGGTTATTGGCGAAACGAGTACGTGTTGATTTACCCGGCGGGTCGTTAAATATAACTTGGGAAGGTCCAGGGGCTCCGTTGTATATGACAGGCCCAGCAACTCATGTCTACGATGGGGTCATCCAGCTATAAAAGTCACACAGCGATAATTTTACCGAGTTGAAGAGGGGAATATGGATAAAACCGAAAAAGCACTGAAGAGAAAACATCAACTTGATGAATTCGATGTGGTGCAATATCTAAAGGAAAATCCTTACTTTTTTCTTCGTAATGCACAATTATTGGAGCAGTTGAAAGTTCCACATGTTGTACAAGGTGCTATCTCATTACCTGAATTAGTGATGAATCGCCAACGTTTGAAAATCAAAGAGCTTGAGCAAGATATCCGTTTTATGGTAGAGCAAGCGCATGAAAATATAGAGCTTTTTGATGAGTTATTGGTTCTGGTGATAGACATGTCATCAGCCAAAAGCTTACAAGAAATGTTACTTACTTTAAATCGCTGGGCAAAAAAATTAGGTTTATCAGGCGCATCGGTTCGTTTATTCAGTGATAGTTGGTATTTATCAGCCCCTTTAGATGCCCATCAACTGGTGATTTCGCGTCGTGTTTTTGAGTCTATCAGAATTCAACGATTTGGCGATAAACGTAACTATCTTGGTCGTTTAAATGGCCCTGAAATCCAATTGCTTTTACCAGATGCGCTCAATGTCGGCTCTGTGGCTATCTCATTATTTGGTCATCATGGTGAATCGGGCATGGTTATTTTTACTAGCCGCGACCGCGAGCATTATCAACATGGTATGGGGACGGTTATGTTGGAAAAAGTGGCTCAAATTCTCCCGAGGTTATTATGCCAATGGATAGAACGCCTGTAGAGTCTCAGCCGAAAGGGCTGATGATGCAAGTTGAGGCCTTCTTACGTTATCTGCGAGTTGAACGTCGGTTAAGCCCTGTCACTATTACTAATTATCATCGTCAATTGAGTGTTATTGTTGAAATGCTAACCTCATTGAAAATCACTGAATGGCAAAAAGTTGATACAGCTATCGTACGGAATATCGCGGCTAAAAGTCGCAAATCAGGCCTACAGGCTGCAAGTATGGCTTTACGATTATCGTCATTGAGAAGTTTTTTGGATTGGATGGTGCATCAAGAGGCGTTGCCTGCAAACCCAGCCAAAGCAATTCAAGCACCCAAATCCAAAAAACGTCTTCCTAAGAATATGGATGTAGATGAGGTCTCCCAACTGCTAAATATGGATAGCGGTGATCCACTAGTTGTGCGCGACCGTACTATGCTGGAAGTGATGTATGGTGCTGGATTGCGTTTATCTGAACTTGTTGGTCTTGATGTTCGTCACCTTGATTTAAGCACTGGTGAAGTTTGGGTGATGGGAAAAGGAAGTAAAGAACGAAAAATTCCAATGGGAAAAACAGCGGTGAGCTGGCTACATCGTTGGTTAGAAATGCGTGAGTTATATGAGCCAGAAGATAATGCTGTTTTTATCTCAACCCAAAGTGGGAAACGAATTTCGAATCGAAATGTACAAAAACGTTTTGAACAATGGGGAATAAAACAGGGGGTTAATAGTCACATTAATCCTCATAAATTACGCCACTCCTTTGCGACACATCTCCTTGAATCAAGTGGTAATTTACGTGGGGTGCAAGAACTTCTTGGTCATGCGAACTTATCAACAACACAAATTTATACGCACCTTGATTTTCAGCACTTAGCCAACGTTTATGATGTGGCTCATCCGAGGGCAAAGAGGGAGAAACCTTAATGCATTTTTACCGCCCACTGTCACCAATTATGGCGATTACGTTTGATTTGGATGACACGCTTTATGATAACCACCCAGTTATTGATAAAACGGAAGAGGAAGTCTTACGTTTTGTTCGTGAATACGACCCTCGATTCAATCATTTTAGCAATGATGACCTCTATGCTTTTCGCCGCCTTGTGGAAGAACAAGAGCCTGAGATCTGCCATGATATTTCCCGTTGGCGCTGGCTTTCTTCAAAAATGATGTTTTGCCATTATGGCTATTCGCGAGAAGATGCACAAAAAGGGGCAGATGACATCATGGCACATTTCACTTACTGGCGTAATAAAATAGATATCCCTGAATCTACACACGCAACACTTGCCAAATTAGCTGAAAAATTACCGTTAGTTGCGATAACCAATGGTAATGCAGAACCTGAAGCGTGTGGGTTAGGCCAATACTTTCAGTTTGTTTTAAAAGCCGGGCCAGATGGCCGTTCAAAACCTTATTGTGATATGTACCGTTTAGCTGCACAGCGCCTTGATCTTGAACCGAAATTCATTCTTCATGTTGGGGATAATCTACTGACAGATGTTGAAGGCGCAATCAATAGTGGTATGCAAGCCTGCTGGATTAACCTTGACCAAAAAACCCTAATGGGGGAGAAAGACGTGCGTTTATTGCCGCATGTAGAAATTTCTCAGTTGGCTTCTCTTTTATCATTGGTATAATCATTTCTCTGTATAAAAACACAGTGGTATTTGCTATTGTCGTGCTGCTACCAAACCTATTAAGGTTGGTAGTAAGTCGAATAGGTCATTTAAAATAAATCAGGAAAATCAATTTATTGGTTTTTGATTGATAACACAAAGTGGGAAATTACGTTTTTATTCCCCTTTGTTAACAACCTCACAGTGGTATTTTCCACTGCTTTGCTTTGATGGTAATTATGGACGTCTCTTATCTGCTTGAAGGTCTCAATGACAAACAGCGCGAAGCGGTTGCCGCACCGCGTACTAATTTACTTGTGCTCGCGGGGGCGGGCAGTGGTAAAACTCGCGTATTGGTACACCGAATTGCCTGGTTAATGTCGGTGGAAAATGCATCACCATTTTCTATTATGGCAGTGACGTTTACTAACAAAGCAGCGGCAGAAATGCGTCATCGAATCAATCAGTTGATTGGCAGTAGTGAAGGTGGAATGTGGATTGGCACATTCCATGGTTTAGCACACCGCTTGTTGCGCCAACATTATATGGATGCCAATTTACCGCAGGATTTTCAAATCTTAGATAGTGATGACCAATATCGCTTAATTCGACGTTTGCTTAAAGCAATGAATTTAGATGAAAAACAATGGCCCCCACGTCAAGGAATGTGGTACATCAACGGCAAAAAAGATGAAGGTTTAAGGCCCCAACATATTGAAAGCTATGGTAACCCTGTTGAAGCGACGTGGTTGAAAGTATATCAGGCGTATCAAGAGGCTTGTGATAGAGCAGGTTTGGTCGATTTCGCTGAGCTGTTACTTCGGGCTCATGAATTGTGGTTGAATAAACCCCATGTATTACAACACTACCGTGAACGTTTTACTAATATTTTAGTGGATGAATTCCAAGATACTAATAATATTCAATATGCATGGATTCGAGTATTAGCAGGGGAAACAGGCAAGGTCATGATTGTTGGTGATGACGATCAATCAATTTATGGCTGGCGTGGTGCCCAAGTAGAGAATATCCAACGGTTTCTTAATGATTTCCCCGGTGCAGAAACAATTCGTCTTGAGCAAAACTATCGCTCGACAAATAATATATTAAAAGCGGCGAATGCTTTAATTGCGAATAACAGTGATCGGCTAGGCAAGAATTTATGGACAGAAGGAGGGGATGGTGAACCCATTTCACTCTACTGTGCATTTAATGAATTAGATGAAGCCCGCTATATTGTTGGGCGTATTAAACAATGGCAAGAAAATGGCGGGGCGTTAAAAGATTGTGCCATGTTATATCGTAGTAATGCCCAATCGCGTGTACTTGAAGAGGCGTTAATTCAAACTAACATGCCTTATCGCATATATGGCGGCCAACGGTTCTTTGAACGTCAGGAAATCAAAGATGCACTTTCTTATTTAAGGCTGATAGCAAATCGTAATGATGATGCCTCGTTTGAACGCGTGGTCAACACGCCAACACGAGGAATAGGTGAACGTACTTTGGATACCGTTCGCCAAACAGCACGAGATCAACAATTAACTTTATGGGAAAGTTGTGAGTACTTACTTCGTGAGCAAGTACTTGGAGGGCGAGCTGCGGCAGCAATAGAGCGTTTTTTAGAGTTAGTTGAAGCGTTGGCGAAAGAAACGCAAGATATGCCATTGCATGTTCAAGCAGACAGGGTTATTCACGATTCTGGTTTGCGTGCAATGTATGAGCAGGAAAAAGGCGAAAAAGCCCAAGCGCGTATCGAAAACTTGGAAGAGTTGGTGAATGCAACGCGTGACTTTAGCTACCAAGAAGAAGACCAAGATTTAATGCCATTACAGGCATTTCTATCACATGCAGCTCTTGAATCAGGGGAAGGGCAAGCGGATGCCAACCAAGATGCTGTTCAATTGATGACTTTGCATTCAGCCAAAGGTTTGGAATTCCCAGTTGTATTCATTGTCGGAATGGAAGAAGGGATGTTTCCCAGCCAAATGTCAATGGATGAAAGCGGACGTCTTGAAGAAGAGCGTCGGCTCGCTTATGTGGGGGTTACCCGAGCAATGGAAAAACTTACCATTACTTATGCAGAAAGTCGTCGGTTATACGGTAAAGAAGTCTATCACCGTCCATCACGCTTTATTGGTGAGCTACCGACTGAATGTGTCGAAGAAGTTCGCCTAAGAGCCACAGTTTCTCGTCCGGTTAGCCATCAACGCCTTGGTACACCAATCAGTCAAAATGATTCAGGTTATGCGCTAGGGCAGCGGGTAATGCACCCTAAATTTGGTGAGGGGACTATTATTAACCTAGAAGGCAGCGGTGAACATTGTCGTTTACAGATAGCCTTTCAAGGACAAGGGATTAAATGGCTAGTGGCTTCATATGCACGGCTAGAGAATTTATAGTTACCATAAATTTCAAATATAACACCACCGTTCTAGGTGGTGTTATATATAATATAATAATTATATTATGTATTTCTAAAACTATTTAGTTTATTTGTTTTGATTTTTTATATGATCTATTAATTTGTTTTTTTATTTTTATCTTTTAATATTAAATTGTAGTTCATGGCTAACGTAATGGTAATAAATGGAGCTTAATTATATGGATAGTAAACGTATTTCTGCACTAAATGAAAGATTGATAAATATAAAAAATAAAATTAAAGATATAAATGGCTTATTAATGAGATATAAAAACAGTATAGATGAAATGTCAAATAATATGGAATTAGTAAAAATACAATTAGAGCAGTCTGAGCATCCTAATCGAGTCAAAATGAACAAAATTATGGATGAGGTTAAACAGAAAATAAAGGTCAGGGACAAAGAGCAGAGAGACGAGCTTAAATCACTAGGCGAGTTTTTTAACAAGAAAGAAAAAAATATAAAGACATTTATCAAACCAACAAGTACATATAAGGCAGTCAACTTTGTTAATGTGGGTGGGTTAAAACGTCGGATTTTTGATTTTATTGCAGTAGTTAATAGGGATAGTGAATTAGTGGAGAAGGAACTTAGTTCTCTTCAGATTGAACTGAACGAAGTTAGCACGAAATATCCGGGTATTAAGGGTGATTGGTTAGAGGCGTTGCTGAAA